>JAPOOC010000001.1 GCA_026713605.1 Candidatus Kaiserbacteria bacterium | reverse complement strand
CTGCGAACGACAAGCTTATCAAACTTGCTTTGTTATGGGCGGAGTGAGCAGGTAATATACAAAGGATACCATAACATCCTTTTATATTTCTGCGAACGACAAGCTTATCAAACTTGCTTTGTTATGGGCGGAGTGAGCAGGAGGATGGCTCTTATCCCTTGCCCATTGTTTGATTATAGCATTTTGATTTGGGTGTTGCACTTTGATGTCTTGTGGGGTATAGTGTTGGTAATGGCTAATACTACAGCAGCGAAAAAGGCGATGCGTGTGTCCGCTCGGAAGCGGGTGTTTAACATGCGTCGTTTGCGTACCATGCGGTCTCTTATGAAAGAGGTTGTTGCACGGCACCGTCGGGGGGATAGCGCTGGGGCGCGGGAACAGTATCAGGAAGCGCAGAAGGCGATTGATAAGGCGGCAAAGCGAGGAGTGATTAAGCATCAGACAGCGTCTCGTCGGAAGGCGATGTTGGCTCGGTCGATCAAGCCGTCGGCAGTAGGTGGTAATTAGTAGCACTATGGAGATGATCGGTATTGAACAATTTGTTGCGGTTCGGATGGTTGTGGGGCGGATTGTGTCTGCTGAGCAGATGGATGGTTCTGATAAAATGTTAAAACTACTTGTTGATACTGGTGGGCCGAATAATCGGACTATTCTTTCTGGTATTGCACAACATTATACCGCCACTTCGTTGGTTGGGCGGAAGTGTGTTGTTGTGGTGAATTTGCAGCCGAAAGAGATTATGGGTGTTGGTAGTAATGGTATGGTGGTGTGTGCCTCGTATACCGACGGATTGGGTGCTGAAAGTGTGCGCTTGGTAGAGCCGGCGTTGGGTATTCCGGTTGGCTCACCACTGTCTTAATGTCTTTGGGGCGGTGGTCCTAGGGTGCTATAGTGTGTATATGGTAAGTAGCAAGAAACCACGGCGTGTCTTTGTTGCGTCTGCATGGCCGTATGCGAATGGGCCATTGCATTTAGGGCATGCTGCTTCACTTATTGGCGCGGATGTGTTGGCGCGGTATCATCGGCTGAAGGGAGATCAGGTGCTGTTTGTCTCTGGGAGTGATTGTTATGGTACCCCTATTACCCTTGAGGCGCTGGGGCGGGGTGTTGATCCGTCAACCATTGCTGAGCAGTATCATACTGAGTTTTGTGCGTCGTTTGATGCACTTTCTTTCTCTTTTGATTTGTATACCAAGACCACCACCTCTGAACACCAAAAAACAGTGCAGGATATTTTTTCAACCCTCCATAAGAAGGGGTTGGTGTACACCAAGGTTGACAAGGCGTTGTATTCTCCCGCATTGCAGCGATTTTTGCCAGATCGATTTGTTGAGGGTGTGTGTCCGCACTGTGGCTATACTGATGCGCGCGGTGATCAGTGTGACGAGTGCGGGAAACTTCTTGATCCACTTTCATTGCGGGATCCGCGGGTGAATCCGAAAATGTTTCCGGGACAAGTGCCGTCGTCAGATTTTGCGCTTGAGGTTCGCGAATCTGAACATTTTTACTTGAAATTAAGCGCGTTCCAAGGTGATTTGGAAAACCATCTTGCTGCGACAGGTGGTGGGTGGCGCGTGCAGGCAAGGCGATTCACTGAAGGGTTTTTGCAGCAAGGGTTGCATGATCGTGCGATTACTCGGGACACTGATTGGGGGGTGCCGATACCGGTTGATGGCTATGCTGATAAGCGGCTATATGTGTGGTTTGAGGCGGTGCTTGGGTACCTTTCTGCCGCGCAACACTATACGCAACGCGAGGGAGATGTCGATGGTTGGAAGCAGTGGTTTTTCTCTGATGATGTGGTGCATTATTATGTGCATGGTAAAGATAATGTGCCGTTTCACAGTATTATTCTTCCGGCGATACTGATGGGTGCTGGAGATTATCACTTGCCGGATAGGATTTTTTCTTCGGAGTATTTGTTGCTTGAAGGCAAGCAGTTTTCCACTAGTCGTGGGCATGCGGTCTGGGTGTCTGATTTTCTCAAACATTTTGATTCTGAGTTGTTGCGGTATGCTATGATTGCCCAGGGACCTGAGACCTCTGATGTTGATTTTCGTTGGGTTGCGTTTGGGCAGATGGTGAATGGGGAGCTTATCGGCACTTTCGGTAATTTGGTGAATCGTATTTGTGCTTTTACTCGGAAAAATTTTCCAGATGGCGTTTCTTTTTCTGGTGCTGTGGGGGATTCTGCAAAGCAGCTACTTATCGCTACTGAAAAGGCATTTTCGTCTGTCGGTACACACATAGAGGCAGGGGAATTTCGCCAAGGATTTCGTGAGATTTTGCGTGTTGCTGAAGTGGCAAACCGCTTTGCTCACACCCAAGAGCCATGGAAACATCTGGATGACATGCAGCGGGTACATACTGATGTGTCTGTGCTTCTGCACACTATTTCTATGCTCTCCCTTTTGATACAGCCGTTTTTGCCGAAAACCTCAACCGCGATACAGGGTTTCTTTGGTCCTGATACTGTTGGGAGTGACGCCGGTGTGTCGCATACCCCCCTTGGTTGGCGGTATTTTGAGCTGCCGAAGACCTTTGTGCTTCGCGATGTTGTGCCACTTTTTGCCAAGGTTGAGGATGCGGCTATTCAGGCACAGTTGGAGCAGTTGGGGGTGGTATAGCCCTTATTTTCCTATAGATATTGACTTTATTTGGTTTTTTCTGTATAATATATAGCATTATGGCGTATATAGTATATAAAGGAGGAGAAAAATGCGCTTTCTGGCAGTTTTAATTTTAACAGTATTGTTCGGCGGATGTGGTTTGGTGGGGAAAAAAGTGACCACACCGCCGGTGGATCCGATTGAGTTTTCCAGGCCTGACCCGCTCTTCTATCTTGAAGTGGTCGGGCAGGACAACCTCAGCGCAGATCTTCTTCTGCGCGCCAACTTCATTCCCAGTGAAGATATGCAGGTATATCTGCATATCTTCACCGAGGATACCGACGGGGAAGTCCTCCGTTTCATGGTTCCTCAAGGGGTCACGAAACGGAAGATCTCGCTCATGCGGGAACTCTTCCTCGCCGCACCTGTGTTTTTGCAGGTGTACCCGTGCGAGGACGGGTGCTATTCCCCCGTTGAGGGGAATGTCATTTCTCTGTTCTAACCCGACATGCGGGGGTGCCTAAACGGCACCCCCCTTTTTTTTGTACCAACATCTCCACATTCTTTTTGTGCTATACTTATTGTATGAAGAATTTGGTTATACCAACGGTGATAGAGCAGACGAGTACTGGGACTCGGGCGTATGATATCTATTCTCGACTCCTGAATGATCGAATCATTTTTTTAGGTGGTCCGATTGATGATCAGGGTGCGAATCTTATTGTTGCACAGTTGTTGTTGTTGGATTCACAGAGTAAGGATAAGTTGATGTATTTATATATCAATTCGCCGGGCGGGTCAGTTACGGCTGCGATGGCAATTCTTGATACCATGAATCATGTGAAGGCGAGTGTTGCGACGGTTTGTGTCGGAATGGCTGCGTCTGCAGGTGCAGTGATACTATCGGCAGGGGAGCAGGGGCATCGGTCAGCACTGCGTAATGCCGAAATTATGATTCACCAGCCGCATGGTGGTGTTGAAGGGCAGGTTTCTGATATTACTATTGCTGCAAAGCGAATGCACGATGTTCGGTCGCGACTTAATAAGATATTAGCAAAAAATACGGGTAAGACAGTACAGCAGGTTGCGGAGGATGTTGAGCGGGATAAGTATATGATTGCTGAAGAGGCAAAGAAATACGGGATAATTGACAAAATCCACGCTTAATGGTATTTTTACCCCTTTTCATACTAGACACTTTATACTTTTATTTCTTTGGTATACTCTATATACGGGCGTAAGCCCCTTTTATCAGAAATATAAAACATAGCTATGAATAAGGCAAGTTTAGTCGAAAAAATGCAGGCGGATCACGATCTGACCAAAGCGCAAGCTGAGCAGATGATTGAAGATGTTTTTGGTTCTATCGTAGATGAGGTTAAGAAAGGCGAGACCGTTTCTATTGCTGGTTTTGGAATCTTTGAAGCAAAAGAGCGAGCTGCTCGTATGGGAAGAAATCCGAAGACCGGTGAGGCGATACAGATTAAAGCGTCAGTGAATCCGAAGTTCCGTCCTGCAAAGGCATTTAAAGATGCCCTTAATTAAGCATAAAGACAGCATATATGCAAAACAAGAGGTGGTCGCTAAGCGACCACCTCTTGTTTTTATGTGCCTATAAAAGCGCGGTGATCGTGGTCACCGCGCTTGTGTGTTTTGGTTAGCATGGGTATGCCGTTGTTACCACTGTATTGTTTCTGCAACATGCTCGATATTCTAATACATCACTCCACGCTACAACCACCACTTCTGTGCTGTTTCTGAATGTGAGGGTGCCTAGTGCGTTCCGGAGTGACTTTACTTCTGCACTATCCGCAATCCATTTTTTATCACAGCGTGTCATACACACTGCGACACCTGTTTCGGCGTTGATAAAATGAACCTTTTCTATTTTCTGGAAATTACCACCTGCAATCTTTCGGATTTCAGCGATCATCCTGGCAATTGCGTTTGCTATTCCCATCTTCTTGCCCCCCTTTTTTACAGAATTCTACTTTTAGTGTACTGTCTTAGAAGTGTGCTACACTTTTTATACACAGGTATTATATGCAGGAATATCAACCAAAGACATTTGCCATCCCCACTATAGATGGTATTTCAGAAAAGACGATTGAGACCCACCTTGCGTTGTACCAGGGGTATGTTACGAATTTGAACACGCACTATCAAAAAATTAAAGATTTGTGTGCACAAGAAGGGGATATGATGGCGGCCGTGTCTGCGCTGACCAGAAGGATTCCATTTGAGCTCGCTGGAGTGATTAATCATGAGCAGTATTTTGGTGCGTTAGAGGGTGGGGCAAAGTCGTTGGACTCGTCTGGTGCGCTCGGTGTGTTGGTGCAGAAACAGTTTGGCTCGTTTGATGGTTTTATTGGGGCGATACAGCAGACCGCTGCGGTTATGCGGGGGATTGGGTGGGTGATGGTCGTGTATGATAGTACTCGGAAAACATTGCATATTTACTGGACTGTTGATCATGAGTTGGGTGCCGTCAGTTTGCCTACTATTGTTGCGCTTGATATGTGGGAGCACTCCTATATGCTTGATCATCCTCCCTCGGAGAAAGGGAAGTATGTGGAGGCGTATTTGCGTGCGATTAATTGGCAGTATGTTGCACAGCGGTTTGATTCATGTTAGTAGCTGTTTTGACTCTTGGCGATATGTTTTGCTGGCACGGTTAGTGCCTCACAACTTTTCTTCTTGTATGGTGCGAGATATGCGTTTGCGATGGCATATCCGATAGCGCATGCGGTAAGTGGTGGTATGCTTTCTTCCTCGCTACCCCAAAACCACTTTTCTATGTTTGGTGGTGTTGTTGCGTTATGTTCGTTCTTTATCTTTTCCCACAGTCGTTTCACTTCCTCTTTAGAGAATTGTGTACAGTGGCTTTTTGGTTGTACGGACAATTTTTCTGTTACAAATATCTCCGCCAACCCTTCGTTTATGACTTCTTCAAGTAGTCCGCAGTGAGCATCAAGACCGATGTGTTGTGTGCGTGCGGTGGTGTATAGTCCACGACAGCAGTGCTCTGTGATATTTTTTGCGATTTTCTCTTTGTTTTTTAGCAGTGTGCTGTGTATTGCGTCGGCATCAGCGAAGAGGTACATAGCGGTTTCGTCATATGAAAGTCCAAAAAACATTTCATTATTAGATACTCTTTTTGCGTTGACGGCAACGAGCACTTCACACTCCTTCAGGTTGAGCTCTTCGTGTACCACACGGTATGTTTCCTCAACGGTCTGCGTGATAATGTGTTGCGCCTCTTCGTTGAGTGTGGTAGCGTCGTTTTTCAGGAAATGTGTCTTATACATTATTTTCATATTACCAAATGCTTGGTGTTTTGGATACTACTTGGGCTTTTTTGTTTCAGAATGGTGGTATAGTAGTACTATGAACTTTTATGTGCGATCTTTTCAAGAGGGTGCGCGACGGATACTCCTCCTTTTTTTACTCCTCTTTTCATGTCTCGCACTTTTTGTGTCCACCGGTGGTTTCGTGCGTGATGGTGGGGTTTCTGTGCAGGCGCAGTCAGGGAATTCCGCTACTACCGATCAGTCGTGGGCGGTACGATCGTTTATTTGGAGTGAGGAAGGAAATGCTTGGGCTCGGACGAATTGCACTATGACTATCGGTGGGTTCGGGTCTTCGGTGCTTGGTGAGTCAGCGCAGTCGTTGTGCAGTAATCGTGGTAGAGCGCCGCTGAGTTTTGTCCACTATTACCATGACACCGACCCCGATGACCGTACGCCGGCTGATAGCACTGATGCTGTGTTTGGTAAGTTGAAAGGGCGGGCGTGGTCGCCGCTCTATGGGGTGATTTACTTTGATCCGTCTGATTTTCCCGCTTCCACATCTTGTTATGGGCTGACTGGTGCTAATCGGCAAGCGCGGATACGGCGATCTGGTGGTGAGGTGCAGCTGGTTGGTTGTGCGTATGTGCCACTGTTTCAGGATTACATTCTCTTTAACAGATCTGGCGCAGCACACTCTAATCTCCCGTCCTCTGGCTGGAGTGGGGTGCGTGTTACTACTGTTGAGGATGTTGCCAGTGCGTATCTTGCTTTGCACGGTTGTGCATGGTCATCAAAGAATGGTTTTTGGTCGTTCGGTCCGAATAAGGCATCTGCGGCAAGTAAGGAGAACTGTCTGCCGTCTACGCATGACACCGCCCTCAAAAAGGTGCTTCCTGAATCACGCATTGGCTCCCCGGGGGGTGTTGTTACTGTCATAAACCCAACCCGTACCTCCGCAAAAATTGGTCAAGAAGTTGGCTACCAATATGCATGTCCGGATGGGTATGCTACCCCTTCCCTTCGAATCGGTTCACGGATTGTTTCCGCCATTCTTGCACTTTTCCGCGGTTCCTATCGTGAGATATTTACTGATCCAGTTAGCAATCTTTTACTTACCTGTACTGATCGGTCCGGTGTTTTTACCACTGTCCGTAATTCTTCTGGCTCGTTCGCTCCTTCAGTGAAGGAGTCCTTCTTCGTTTCCTCGTTCACTGCCATGCCATCGGTGCTTACTGCGGGGGGCTTTGTGTCGTTTGGAGGACAGGTGAGCAACCAAGGTGGTTTTTCTGATCGGTCGTTTGCTGATAGTAGTGTTGGGCATTGCGATAACACTGCTCAGAACAAATGTGTTTATGGTACACCGAATGATGCGGCTGTTCCCGATGATGCTACTTATTATAAGTGGCGGTGTGATGGTGTGAGTGGTGTGCATTCAGCGACCTGTCAACTTGTGAAAGCGCAATCCGCCAGATCTACACAAGGGCAGTGTGATAATGCAGTGCGCAATACCTGTACTGTTGGTACGGCGAATGACATCATTCTTCCTGATACTGCTACTCACTACCGTTGGCAATGTGGAGGGGCGCAAGGCGGCGGTGTCTCTGGTGCCTGTCAGATTCCGAAGGCGGCTATCCCTGGGAATCAGGGGTACTGTGTTATTATTGACAAGGTAACTGGGCGGGTGGTGCGCCGATTTGATGTGGAAGGGATTAATGTTCCTATTTCTGGCTCTGACTTAACTGTTCGAGATGCTGTGTATACTTTGCAATGTCAGTATAAGAAGTTTACTGCGGATGGATCGTTTGATACATGGCAGCCAGTTCCCGTTTCCTCTGTTGCTGTTAAGGTGTTGCCGCAAGGTATTTCTGAGCAGAACACTTCCGTTTCCATCGGCTCGCCAGTTTTCTCTGAACTTTCTAATACCGTTTCGGTTACCATCCCTTCAGGGGCTGCCATGGTGCATGTGTACCGTCTTGACAGTGTTTCTGCTACACGAGTTGGTGCTGATTCACTCTATAAGGTGTTTGTTGATCGGGGTGCAGTTGCGTTGAGTGAGGGCGAGACACTCAGTGAGATAAAAGCAAGATTGTTTGCACCTACGGTTCGGAGCAAGGTTTTGTTTGTGAGTTCTGGTTCTGGTGGTATTACTAAATCCGCCGTTATTGATAAGTCGCTCGTTGCTGTTGCTCGGACTGCTGGTGGCGTGTGGAGTCAGCGAGTTACACACACACTCTCAGTTGATGGTTTCTGTGATATATCTCTATCTGTGCGTAACCGTTGCATAACTGGTACCGTTGATGATGCGGGGGTTGCTGATTCTGCCACCCACTACCGGTGGCGCTGTGTTGGTGCTGGTAACGGTCAATCTTCCTCTGTCTGTGAAACATACAAACCGGTTGATGGCGGTTGGAGCGATTGGGCTCCTCCTTCAACGGATGCTGCCTGTGGCGGTACGCTGGCTCAGACAAGATCCTGCACCAATCCTACACCAGCCCATGGAGGCGCAGCGTGCTCTGGCTCTTCCAGTCGTCAAGGTCCTGGGACGGGATGTCCCCGTCGTGATGAGGTTTGTAGAGATGGTTCCTGTGATGCGGTGCTGCCTTTGTGTGAGGGAGATCCGCCCCCACCCATTTTTGCGAATTGGGTTGGGAGTGCTAACGGAAGATCTGTCCAATGTTTATGGAAGGCAAAGAGTAGTCAGCACACCTTTCCTGTTGGGCGGAGAGGGGATCGCCATTCCGTTCATGCCAACTCTTTCGGCGGTGTGTACAGAGGGTTTGGTTCGCTGGTATTTGCGTGCGGAGATTCTGGTTGGGAGGAAGTAGAATCCGAATCTACATGTGCTTTGGTTAGTACCCCTACCTGTGACGAAACGGTACGCAATGGCTGTGTTTACGGTACTGCCCAAGACGAAGTGGTTGAGGACACTCCCACACACTATCGATGGCTGTGTCTTGGAGAAAGTGAAAGAGTCGGGGATTATGCTGAATGTGAGAGGCACAAACCGATTGACGGTGATTGGGGTGATTGGGGTCCACTTCCGGATGTTGCTGTCTGTGGTAGTGCGTTTACTCAGACAAGAACCTGCACCAACCCTGCACCGTCATATGATGGTGCAGCATGCTCCGGTACTTCAAGTCGTCAGAGTGTCGGGACGAAGTGTCCGTCTGGTCAGGGTTGTAAAGACAATGTGTGTAAAGAGATTGTGCGGTGTGCAGCGGTTTCCACCCCTCAGGTTTGGCAGTTGCGCGATGTTCTATGCCTCGCAACAGCGTCAGATGGTGGATTTGTCCTCCCTGCAGGGGAGGAGGGGGATCGTTACACGCTTCAGGCAAATAGTCCTAGTTTCGGGACCGGCTATGCTGTGTTTGAATGCAGCCAATCTTCCCGATGGGTTCGTACGGCGGAGGAAAGTATCTGTAGTGAATAACCCCTTTTTGTCCCTTGCATCAGAGCAATGTGTATTACGCTGCACATTGCTTTGTTTGCAGTGTGTGCTTTACTATAAACATTTTTTCACCCTATAAATACTGGATATTTTGTTGAAAACTTTGATTTTATAGGGTTTTATTTTGTTTATAGTGTGTATCTTACTATAAACATTTTTTCACCCCATAAACACTGGATATCTTGCTGGAAACCTTGATTTTACAGGGTTTTATTTTGTTTATAGTTCGTAAATTTTACTGTATGGTCTTTTTTGTTCTTTATTCATAAGGTTTTTTACTGTATTGATTTTTTATCTTGATTTTACTTGCTATTTTTACCCTTATAGTATATGTGTTATTGTATGGTATTTTTTACCCTTTGTTTATGTGGTATTTTTTCATCATGTTGTTTTTGTACTAATTTTACTTGTTATTTTTTACCTTATAGTATATACTGGCTACCATGCAGATAGGCCCCACAAAACAGCATATATTAGATTTACTACAGAAACAGCGCCTTTCTCCGCGTGACCTGCAGCGGGAGATTGGTATTAGTGTGTCTGTGGTGCATGCCCACTTAAAATCTTTGCTTGAGGCAGGTCTTATTCAGAAATTTGGTACTGCGCCACGGGTTTTTTATAAGATTCGTCAGCGGTCTGCCGCTGATGTGGTGGAAGAATCCTTTGTCTTTCAGGATTCGTTGGGGATCCTTCATACCGGAATGGATGGGTTCCGTCTGTGGTCTCAGCGAGGTTTGAAGAAGTTTTCTTTTGAGGAGAAGGTTTCTTTATATGCTGAGCGAGTTTCGGTGATGGAGTCAAATAGGCATGCTGGTGTTTTTGACCTTACTGGTAAGTTGCAAAAGATTGTCGCTGTTGGGGGTGAGATTCATCTTCAGGAGATGGTGGCTCTTTCCTTGCGGACGGTGCGGGATTTTTCTCGAACGAGGATGGGGATATATATGGATATGGTGAAAAGTGGTGGTAACCAGGAGATTGTGGATAAGATTTTGGATTATGCAGTTCCGTTAATTATTGCGTATGCTAAAAGGCAGCAGGTGAACGCAGTTGGCTTTATTCCTCCGACGAGAGAACGAAGTCAACAGATTATGACCTTGCTTGAAAAACGATTTCGGAAGGGTCCCCTTCGACTTGCTGTTCTGGATATACAAAAGGTTCGCACCAATGGTTTTGTTCGTGAACAAAAGTCCATAAAGGATTTGAAGGATCGGATATATAATGCGGATCATACTTTTTTGATTTCTTCATACTCATACCCACACAACTATAAGCGGATACTTCTTGTTGATGACTTTGTTGGTTCTGGGTCAACTTTGAACCAGGTTGCAAATATACTGAAGGAGCGCGGATTTGAGGGTAAGGTGTTTGGCCTTGGTGTTGTTGGTGATGAGTTGGGGTACAGCGTTGAAAAGGTTTCTTAACTGCGGAGGGGGAGGGATTCGAACCCTCGATACGGTTGCCCGTATGCCGGTTTTCAAGACCGGTGCCTTCAACCACTCAGCCACCCCTCCAGTGTATATGATACCGTATCTATTGTTTTGTTCTATATAATCATTGCCGTCAGCATGTCCATTGGCGTTGGTTGCAATTCTTCCTCTTTCGGTATTTCCAGTTGCGTGAGGGCACTTTCTATATCTTGTATGTTGACATCGTAGATGGGGATTATTTCATTCATATTAATTATTTTTTCTATTTTCAGGATGAGTCGCGCGCGTTCACCGGGGTCGTCTATGATGTTGAATCCTTTGATGCATTCTGTCTCCACAAAATCATCGCCCATAAACATGCCGATGGGAGTTATGTTGAATAGTAAGTGTTTTGGCTTTTTCCTGATGATGTGTATGAGGGTAACGGTCGCAAGGACGATGAGCGCACCGAATATGTAGTCCCGCATAATAATGGTTAGTAGTACTGCCCCTGTGCCGATGATAATGATGAGTAACTCTCTGTCTTTTGTATATGCCTTTTTCTCTTCGGTGAATTGCCATTTGACTAATGACTCTATATTGCCGGTGACAGTTTTTCTATGGTCGTTGGTTTCATGGGTACTCTCTTCTGCTGTGGTCTGTTGTTTCATACGCGTATGTAGGCAGTATACACCGTTCGTACACACTGGTTTACCTGTTTGCTTTTCTGTGTGGCAGCATGGTGTTGTATGCGGAGAAGTATTTTTTCATATAGCAACCTTTTTGTTACTTCATTCTTGTTTACCTACAGCATTGTGAATCTGTTGGCGCATTTTTTCTCACGATTTATCTAAACGATCTATGGATTCAGTTCTTGCGTTTATTCTTTTTCCGACAGCGCTTGCTGTTTTGATTTTTTCTGCACATTATTTTTTGGATACAGTGCAAAAGATGGGTGTTTCGCTCGGTGTTCGTCCTTTTGTTATGGGATCGTTTATCGTTGCGTTTGGCACCTCTTTTCCGGAGGTGGTTATTTCTCTACTTTCTGTGCTGCAGGGTATTGCTGATGTGCCGGTGGCGCAGGTTGTCGGCTCTAACATCGCGAATATCCTCCTTGTACTCGGTGTTGCCGCACTGTTAGCGCGAAAGTTTGTCATCGGTAAAAATTTGGTGGATGTTGAATTACCGCTCATTGCCGCAATTACCGCGTTGTTTGTGTTCGTTGTGTTTGATGGGGTTGTGCACACTCTTGAGGGGGTGTTGTTGTTGATCGGTTTTGGTATCTATGCAGTGTATATTTTTCGCTCTGGTGATAACCGCTCGTATCCCACAACGATGCGCGAGCAGTTGCGTGGTCTCTCTCAGATTCCGCGGGAGATTTTTATTTTTATTGCAACTGCTCTCTGTATCGCTGTTGCGTCGCATTTCGTTGTTACTTCTACCATTGCGATTGCCTCGTTACTCTCTGTTTCTGAGGGTGTTGTTGCTGTTACTGCTTTGGCGCTCGGTACCTCACTCCCAGAACTGGTTGTGTCTGTGCAGGCGGTGTTGCGGAATGAAATAGAGCTCGTGATAGGGAATGTTATTGGATCCAACATCTTTAACATCCTTTTCGTTCTTGGCATTTCCGCATTGTTTTCTACACTCACCGTTGATGTCATGCTGCTGTCTCTCGGTGTTCCGGTGTTGGTTGGCTCTACGGCGTTACTTATTGTCTCTGGTATTTCAAACCGTATGCATGTTTGGGAGGGGTTGTTTTACCTCTTGCTGTATGGGGCGTTTGTTGGCTCTGTTATTGGCTTGCTTTAACCTGTTGCCAGTTTTTGCCTCTCTCGTGAGGCACTGTTCACCGTGCTTTCGTTGGTGTAGTATGGGTAGTGTGGGGCGATTAGCTCAGTTGGCTAGAGCGTCTGGTTTACACCCAGAAGGTCGCAGGTTCGAGCCCTGCATCGCCCACTTGGGAGTACAAGCACACACTTATTTTTTATGTTTAAGTTTAACAAAACCACTCTTTACGCCATTATCTTGGGTGTTTTTTGTGTTTTTCTTGTGGTATTGAATTTGGGCTGACCCTGTTGCTGATGGTTTCGTATCACCATACTTATACACATGATGGCTTGACCATACTATGTATGCGAGATTTTTTTTGTATAGTATAAGTATGTTCTATCGTGTGCCGTTACACTCTTTTTTTGTTTGGGCAGGGTTTCTCCTCTTTGCTATAGTTTCTTTTGCGAGTGTGGCTCACGCTCAAAAAGACCCCACCATCCGCACCAGCCCCCTTGATCCCATCACTGTCTGTGCGACCGGGAGTTCGCCACCCGCACCTTCCAAGGAGTAGAGTGCAGGGGTACCACTGACACCTGGGTGAATGAGTGTGCTACTCCCACTTCCTGTTGTAATTCCGGAGAGTTCCTGAAGATTACCCCTACCGGTCTGACATGTTTCCCTTTTTCAAACAAAGCAAGTGTTGCTACTACCTCTTGCCCACACTGCTGTGGCATCAGTGAGTTCGCTGTTATCACCACGCTCGGTCTGCGCTGTGCCGGCAGCTCCTGCACCTCCGACAGTAACTGCTCTGCACCGCTACTCTACTGCCACCGTACTATCAATCGCTGTGTCCAGTGTACTCAAGATAGCCACTGTCCTGGTGCCACCAACTTCTGCAACACCCAGAGCCGATGTGAGACCTGTACCTGGGACACCAACTACACCTGTGACGAAGCACACCTAACCAAACTGGTAAAGCGTTGCCGCCTCGCTGACGGTACCATCAAGAGTACCCAACATCTCTCCTGTCCCGGCAACTTCGGTGGTTACTGCAGCAACGGTGCGTGTGCATGCCCCCCGAGAGGGCCCTCAAAGTGGGATAGAACCCCTACTACTTGCCCTTCCGCTTCCACTATTACCTGTGGGAGTGCTATTCCTGACCAGAAAGCCGCCTGTATCCCCGGCAACACTGCTAGCTGTAAAGCTATACACTGCAATCGACTAACTACTCCACAACCGGTAAAAACCTGCACTGGTACCGGTACCCGCTGTCCTTCCGGTCAGTACTGCAGTGGTTCCTCCTGCTACTCTCCTCCTTCCTACAGTCCAACCTACAGTGGTCCTGCGTATGGACCATCCTACGGACCTTCCTACGGTCCATCTTATTCCGGTTCTTCACCTGCGTATTCATGGGGTGCGTGTGGTTACTGTTCTTACGGTCAGTACTGCAGTGGCTCCACTTGCTACTCTCTTCCCTCTGGGCCGGCGTATGGACCATCTTATTCTGGACCCGCGTATAGTTCTGGGCCGGCGTACAGCACTTCTAGTGGTGATCCTCGATGCAATCGTGATAGTGACTGCCCCTCTGGTGAATGTTGTAAGAGTGGGGAGTGTACGAGTAGTTGTGGTAGTAGTTGCAGACCCTATAACAGAGAGACAAGAGACTGCTCTGCTTACCCCGATCGCACATGGGTACACTGTACTTGTCCAAGCAGAAATTGCTGTGAGCCGAGAGGAAGTGACTGTGGACCTGGCTACGGTTGCGTCAGACCCGGCTGTAGTAGTGATTCTGACTGCAACCAAAATTGGAAATGCAATTCTGATGGTGAATGCAGGAAACACAGTTGTAGTTCTGATAGCGATTGTGCCCCAGGCACACAGTGTCGAAATAGTGGAAGGTATTGTGCATAACATCGCAAAAATTAGCAATGATGTGTATCGCTGACTTCCTCTAAAGAGCTGCTGCTTTTTTTATTGGTTGCGGGGGTTGCCCTTATTCAGAATGTTACTCTTAGTGATTGTAACTTATAATAAAAAACCTACGAGGAACACCTCGTAGGTTTTACTTGTTATTTTCCAAACCATTGTTCGGCCCATCGGTAGCGATTTGGCATGTCTACCTTTATGTATTCGTAGACATGGCCTCCTGCAACATGGTGCAGACCCCAGTAGTATGAGAATAGTGAAGAAGCACTATCATACGAAGGGCCGGTCTTGTCGTAATAGAGTATCTTTCCCACCTCTGCAAAATCCTTCCTCTCTGCCTCCAGATATGCTACTCCTTCGGGTGTCTGCTCCCACTTTTTGAGATCGCCCGCAATATTGTGCTGATGGCTGTGAAAGAGTTCGGCGGCGATTATCCTCAGAGTGTTCCGCTTGAGGTCTTCATTAGCCAAATATATATGTGCGACAGGGTGTTCAAAAAACCCGCCGGATCTCCCTGATTCTCCTCTTCCGCCATGCACCACGATTTGGATATCGGGGTGTATGCTCAGTATAGAGAAGAGGGATTGTATCTCATTCGGTATATTTGGCGGGATATAGTGGCCGACCAAGTCGGTTCCGAACACCTCTTGTTCTGGCACGGTCTGTTGCGGTATCGGTATGGTCTGTTGTACCGTTGGCACGGTCGTGTCTGGTACCACTGGATCTGCCATTTCAACCGGTCTTACCTCGAGTGTTGGTGTGCTGAATGACTTTACAAGCGCATTGTCTGCATGGTCTACCGTGTCAGTAGTTGCCGTAACGGAGAAGGTGCCTTCCCATGCCGTTGATAGGCAGAGAAATGCTGTTCCTTCTGTGTCCACGGGTTTGCAAGTGTTACGCCATTGCACACCGTATCGTTCAGCAGATACTCCGTATCGTT
>JAPOOC010000007.1 GCA_026713605.1 Candidatus Kaiserbacteria bacterium | reverse complement strand
TCTGGTAGTCAGGTTTTTGTCAGAGCCAAAAACAGGGGGTTCGATTCCCCGTGGGGTCACCCAGTATTACCGCGCGCTGTTGCGCCTGATCAATTCCTACCACTTTGGTTTCCGCCTTTCACGGCGGTCTGGTAGTCAGGTGGTGCGTGGATGTGCATGAGGCACAAAATAAGGTGGCATTCACTGCCCTGTATGTGAAGCAGGAAAATTTTGAGAAGTACACACCAAAAAACTTCGGTGAGTTGGTGAGGAGTGTTGGCGTGAAAAGGGCTGAGAAGTAAGGAGATGATATACTATAAATATAGTGTTTATATATGATTAAAAATGAAAAATTAAGAGAGGCAGCGGAAAAGGGGGAAGAAATTGCAAAAAAGTTTAATCCCAAGACAAACATTCCCTTTCCCTTTGAAGAGATAACCGGAGAACATAAGGATTTGGAGTTGCGATTTGGAGATTTGAGCAGTGCGGATATGCCAAACGACGACGGTTTGTATAACGATTTATCAGGACTAATTTTGTATGAAAGTGATCAAGAAAAGTTTATAATTTTTATTGAGAAAAGTAAGCCGGAGAATAGGCAATATTTTACCGTTGCTCATGAGTTGGGACATTACTTTTTACATCAGGATGTTCTGAAAGAGAAGAGTTTGGTGGTTGACGGAGATGCGACGCTGTATAGATTGGACAACGGATTGAGCAATACACAAGAATCGCAGGCAAACTACTTTGCTGCTTCACTATTAATGCCGGAGGAAAAAGTCAAAAAGGCATGGAAGTTTTTTGATAAAGATGTTGAAAGATGCGCGGAATTATTTTGCGTTTCTTTGACTGCTATGAGTATACGAGTGGATATGTTGGATTTGAAGTAAATATGGAAATAGAGCATGAAACAGGAAAAAAAGGTGCACACACAGGTTCCGAAGCACTTTATCGCAAGGTAAGGAAAATACTTGAAAGCCCAGATGTTGACAGTGCGCTATTTACTGGCCAAAGGAGTTTTGATGAAAGAATGCAGGACTTGGGTGTACAGGAAAAGGAGGGTGTCATAAAATGGAGGTCTGTGTTTTCAAAATTTATGATGCGGTTTTTGAAGGTACAGTATGGAGTTATTATTTTCTTTTTATTTTTACAAGGATTCGGCGTACGGGGTTTCTATTTAGACAACTATATTTTTTATATCCTCATAGCCGGAACCCTGGTGCAAAGTTATTTCTTGATCAGAATAATATTTCAGTATCTATTTTCACCCAAAAAATGATGTACATCCTGCGCTAACAAAGAATAATAGTTTTGTGTGTGCGGCAAATAGATTTACACAGCATTTCCGATATGAGTTTGAGTAAAACGGAGGGAAGATTATCCAGTATTACCGAGCGTTGTTGCGCCTGATCAATTCCTACCACTTTGGTTTCCGCCTTTCACGGCGGTCTGGTAGTCAGGTTTTTGTCAGAGCCAAAAATATAAAAAATCCTGCGACGCCTTTGGTGTCGCAGGAGATTTTTGTATCACTTCTTCACCGATGAGAAAAACCCGTAGGCGGCGTAGCCCATGGAAAATATCAGCACGGCAAAGGTGGTGGCGGCGAGAAAAGAACTCAATATTGCAAGGACTTGCATACTTTCTGCTAAAAACAAAATGCCTTTTGACCTAACAAGCCCCTTTTCTTCTCTGTGAGAATCTGCTGCGATACGGTGGGAAACGCTGATTGCGCTGATTGTCTTATCGCTGTAATCCGAGTGATTACTTTGCTGTATAGCATGGCAGTGATTATCTGGAGAGCCCTTACGGGGAGCGCGTTTGCTGGCGGGAAGAGATTGCTGTAGTTTCGTTGCCAATCCCTGTGTGTGTTCCTGGGTTATGGAAAGCCCGAGTTCATTGCCGTTGCCATTTGCACGCAAGTGCAACGGCTGTGGTTTCACCATGAGTTTCAAACCATTATGGCGATAAAAATCAACCGGCAGAAAATTCATATGGAAGTTTTTCAGTATGATGAGGGTCATAAATGCCTCATCAAAAATGGAATACCCTCCATGCATAGTATCAGGGCTTTCAATAGCAACTGAGGCAATTACATTACTCGATCGGTGAGCCCAAATAAACCATAGTACATGCATGGCGTGATTTGAGTATGGAACAAAGGGTGAGCCCATACTACTCACAGAACTCCCAAATTCTTCATCAAATATTTGTGGAACATCTTCAAAAAGATGTGCATTCCCTTCTAAGACATTGTTTTCAATGCTGAGAACAGTTTTTTCAAAATAAGGTTTGACTTCAGCCACAGAAAAATGTCTTGATTCCTCGCCATATGACCCTGCAAATATCTCCGCAGCCAAGGATATGTCATCCTTGGTTAGCGAAATTGAACAAAAAGCTGGAGATGTTAGTGTCAAAATGATCAGTAAAACAAAAAAGAAACGGAACATGTGTTCCTCCCTCAAAAAGGTGTAAATCTATCTAGTTATGTAGTATAGCATACATCCAATGTTTTGTGTGGTCGAAAAGGCATTCTCATAGTTAGTTCAGCACAGGGCGACTTGTGCTACCGCAAAAACAGCGGCACCAACACCGTAAAACGCTGTAAAGAAATCAGTGAAGGTTTTTTGGTTGACTGCTTACTTATGAAAATAGTTCGGCCACACATGTTTTGTGTGGCCGAATAGATTTTTCTCCCCCTACCATTGTAGAGAGAGATATTTCGTAATTTTTCTCCCCTGTTCACTTGTTCGAGGGATCACCTCCCACCCCCCTTCTCTGACAAGCCACCCGAAAGCGGAGTTTTTTGGCACATCTTCCAAAGTAGTGCCGTTTTTATATATGACCACCACTTGATATCCTGCCGTTTTGCGGCCGGATTGGATTTTCTGCACTTGCTGGTAACTACTGTTTGGATCAACTGTCACCGTTGTTGCAGCTAAAATTACTTCCTCTATAAAGTCAAATCTTTTCTTTAGAATGACCATACCTTCTCCTTCCCTGCTTTGTTTTGTTTCATTATAGCACATTACTGCGCCGTTGTCATATGCTCTTTTGGTGCGGATGGTATAGTACAGTATGCGTGGATCATACCCTATCCTCACTACCGATGCGTTTATTATCTACACCCGCGGAGTTGGAGAGGCAGATAGGATCATTACGGTGTTGACTAAAAGCAATGGTTTGATGAATATCTATGCTCGCAGTATTCGTAAAGATGGGGCAAAGATGCGTGGCGACACGAAGCCGTATGCGCGGGTTTCTCTTTCTGTGGTGCTCGGCAAACGCACTATTTTAAAAGATATTACTATCACTGACACTCTTGACCTGCTGTGGCGTAGCAAAGAGAAATATACTGCGTTTGTTACTCTTTTGCATCGCCTCAGAACTCTTATTCCTATTACTGAGTCATGCGATGCCTCTGTGTTTCAGACCATTGAAACTGCGACGCGCTTACTCCAGGAATCAGAGCCGGAACATGCTCAACACATCTTGCTCATCGCGCAGGTGATGGTGCTTGCTGCCCTTGGCTATGTGTCTGACCAAGCTGTGGTGCCAACTCATTTTGAAGATATACTTATGGAGACCGTGGCAAATCCTCATCGACAAAAGGTGTTGCAGCAGCATCTCCGAGATGCGCTGTATCACCAATAGTGTCTTGTTGGTTGTGCGCTATACGATATCTGATGTTACCTCTATCCCCTCTATGATGCAGACGGTACCGTCCTCTGGCTTTGTTTCGCTGTAGGTAATGGTGCGTACCTGCACCTCCTGCTTGATTTTTTCCTCGTGTGCTTGCAGGTATTTTTTCTGTTCCTCGGGCATACCTATCGTTAGCGTGCTTGCTGTTCTTGTGGGTGAAAACCCTTTCTCTTTTCGCATTTTCTGTACATTGCGGATATATTCTCGCGCAAACCCTTCGGCGCGAAGATCCTCTGTTAGCTCGGTGTGTAGTGCTACTGGTTGTTTGGCGGCAAGATCAACGACTACTTCTTTTACATTCACTTCGTCTCTGATGAGTGCCTGTTGCTCTTCATCCACCACTTGTCGCAATGTTATTCGCGCCAGTGGTTGTCGCACCTTTATCCCTGCTTCTGTCCGCTGTTCGTGCGCCATTGAAACGATTTCACGCACTGTTGTGTTTTTTTCTATCGCTTCCTTTTGAAACCACATCTTTTGTGGCCACTTCATCAGGTGCACGCTCTCTGGCAGGAACACCTTGCGCGGGTGATGTTTTCGCATTTCTGAGAACAAGTATTCGGCATAGAATGGTGCGATTGGTGCCAGACACTTTGCGAACTCAGTCAATACAAACCGCAGTGTTTCTCGTGCCTGTGCGCCGTCATCTGTCCTGTTTTTTATTCTGTCTCGTGAGCGGCGGATGTACCATGTTGACATATCTTCCACAAACGCGCCTATTGGTGCGACCGCTTCATCAATGTGGTACGACTCAAATCCTTTGGTCATTGCGTCTCGTGTCTGGGCGAGACGGGATTTGATGTATACATCCAATATGTTTCTACTGCCTCCTAAGTGTGGTAAATGTGCGTATATCCTGTAGAAATTGAGGCAGTTATGCAGGCGGGCATACACTTTCTTGTAGATTTCATCAATTTGCTCATCTTTGAAATCAAGGTCTTCTCCGCGCACTACTGGCGAACCGAGGAGATAGTGCCGTAGTGCATCTGCTCCGTATTGTTCAATGAGTTTCATCGGGTCAGTATAGTTCTGCAAACTTTTGCTCATCTTCTTTCCGTCTGCAGCGCGAATTAAGCCGGTTACTATTACTTTGCGGTATGGTGCTTGATCAAATGCCCCTACACCGATTG
This sequence comes from Candidatus Kaiserbacteria bacterium, assembly GCA_026713605.1. Taxonomy (GTDB): domain Bacteria; phylum Patescibacteriota; class Minisyncoccia; order Phycocordibacterales; family JABAAK01; genus JAPPJI01. The sequence goes on along the minus strand of JAPOOC010000007.1, from coordinate 123,224 downwards.
CCATCAAACTGTAAAACCACCCGCGAGTTTGATCTAACCCTTCACAAATGAAATGCGCTGGGAAGCCGCGTCGCAAGGTTGGGTTGAATGACCATGTATTCTCAAACGGGTAGTGATGTGACCCGTATGGCATTGCACCTGATTCAAACCAGCAGTCAAACACCTCCTTGGTGTGATATGCTGGGTTTCCGTCCGTGTCATACAGCACCACTTCGTCAATATATGGTCGGTGCAGGTCAACTTCTTTGTTTTCATCGCGTTGTATATGTGTGTAACGAATAGTGTGCATGCTTGCATTGTTGGTTGACTTGAGTATAGTGTTCTTCTTGTAGCGCTTCTTGAACAGGTCGTGTGTCGGCGCGATTGAGCGTGCCATATTGATAACTGCACGGTGTGTGACCACCACAATGTTTGTGTCTTTATACTGTTGATCCACCTTTTCAAAAAATTGTAGTATCCGCTCATACACCTCTACAAATGATTCACCGCCGTCTATGTTTCTACTGAGATCACGGAATGCGCCGGCTTCACGAATCTCTTTCCATAACTCACGCACTGGTCGATTGTGCATACTCGGCACCTGTAATTCAGTCAGTAGTGGCTCCTCAATCATTTTTGCGCCGGTTTCTTTTGCGATGTATTCTGCTGTTTCTCGTGTACGAGTCAGGGGTGAGTAAAAAATCACTGTTGGTTTTTTATCTTTTAATTTTCGTGCGGTTTCTGCCGCCTGCTCTTTTCCTTTTTCGGTCAGTCCGTCACCAGCTTCTTTTTTGCAGTTCAGCACACCTTTCTCATTGCTTACTGATTGTCCGTGCCGTACAAACAAGTACTGATTTCTTGGTCGCATTTTTTGGAACATCTCTTCTAACGATCCGACAATAATGTGTTCTCCTGTTTTCTCAACCTTCCACGCTGGTATCGGTGCGCCCCAAAAGCGGTCTCGGGATACTGCCCATTCCCGCGCATCACTCAGCCAGTTGCCAAATCGGCCATCTCGGATGTGTTTTGGTACCCAACTAACCTTTTTGTTTTCTGCTACCATGCGGTTTTTATATTGCTCTGCATGCACAAACCACGAATTCGCAGCGTAGTTTAGGAGGGGTGTTTTACAGCGCCAGCACACCGGATAGGTGTGTTCTATTGGCTCACTGCGGAGCAATAGTTCTTTATTTTGTAAATCTTGCAGTATTTTTTCATCCACTGTTTTTGGGTTTCCTGCTTCTTTGGGGCGCAAGCCGGCGTACCCTTCTATTTGTGGCATAAACTCGCCATCTTTTGTGATGTGATGTCGAATTGGCAACCCTTCTTGCCGTGCGGTTTCCATATCTTCCGCTCCGTATGCCGGGGCGAGGTGCACAATGCCAGTGCCGACCTCCTCCTCAATGTACGATACTTTTTGCACTCGCCATAACTTTGCTTTCACCAACTCTTCATCTTTGGCGTAGAGATAGTCAAATGGTGGCAGGTACTCTTTCCCGATTAATTCAGACCCTTTTTTTGTTCCTGTGGCAGTGCCGCCGTCTATGTTGTCTGCTGCACTTTGGTGGAGGATGTATTTCTTTCCCTCTTTTTCTATGACGGTGTATTCCATCTTTTCATCTACACCGAGGGCGACATTGCCGAATAGCGTCCATGGTGTTGTCGTCCATGCGACGAGGTGTGTGTTCGAATCATCCTTCAGCGGGAACAGAACATAGACCGCCGTATCAGTCAGTGCCTCATAATTATCTGCAACTTCTGCATTTGAGATGGCGGTTGAGCATCGGGGGCAGAGATGCAATGATTTAAAACCATTACTCACGAACCCGCGGGTATGCAGCCGACGGAATACCGACCACACTGACTCTATGTATGCCGTGTTGAGTGTGCGATAATCGTTATCCATATCCACCCACCGACCAATTCGTGGAATAATTTTTTTCCACTCATCCGCATAGGTGAAAATGGTGTCTCGGATACCACGGTTGAATTGTTCTATGCCATACTCCTCAATATCTCGCTTTGTTTTGGTGCCGATTTTTTTTTCCATCTCCACCTCAAGTGGTAACCCATGGCAATCCCACCCCCATCGGCGACGCACCTGATATCCCCGCATGGTCTTGTACCGTGGCACTGCATCTTTCACAATACTTGCCAAAATATTGCCGAAATGTGGCAGTCCGGTTGCAAATGGTGGGCCGTCGTAGAATATAAATTTCCTTTTTGGCACTATGCTCTGCACCACTCGCTGTAACAAAGTTTTTTTCTCTCTTCCCTCACTTTTTTCAAAAATGGCATGTTCCCGCCAAAATCGTAACATCCGCTCTTCCCGACTAGCGACCGTCTCCCGATTTTCACCCTTTTTTTCAATCATAATATCGGTATTGTACCACACGCATTGTATAGAAATCTCTTGAAAGATTTGATGTGTGGTATACTTTTGACATGAAAAAGAAGGTAGCGCAAATAGTAAAAAAAACTGGTGCGAGTGGAGCAAGAAAAAAGAGCTTGGTGAAGGAGGTGTACAATTATGATACGAAAGTTGGTGTTATTGCAAAAAAATACGGGATTGCCATGGATATACCTTTTGAAACAAAACTCGGTGACTTCTGCAAAATGAAGGGTTATCCTGCTTGGGCGAGGATATTGAAGATGCTATGAAACATCTTGATTTCTCTTTTTGCTCTTTTGTTAGTATACCATGCAGCAGAGATTGCTGAAGATGCTTGTGGTGGGTGTTATTCGGGAACTTTACTGAGGTCGCCGATGGCGACCCAGCCCTCTTCGTAGCTAACTGGTGGTGCTTGTTTTTCTTTTTTTGGAGCGACCTTGAGGTCTTTTCGTAGTCCGCTTGCTTTTGCTGATTTCACGAGGTCACCCAGCCCGCCATTCGTGTTGATTGGCTGTGGTCTGTTCTGCTGTTGCGGTGTTTCTTGTTGCTTATTTTCTGCGTTTTGCTGTGTCGCCATGCTTCGTGATACCGTGCCGGTCAGTACGCCAGATGGTAGTCGTTGCGCCTGGCTGGCTGGCTGTGGCTGTTTTTCTGCCCGTTGCTGTGGTGCGTGTTCTCTGCTCTTTTCCTGACGGTTTGGTGTGTCGCTTTTTTCGTGTATCTTTGCAGATTTGTTTTTTTTCTGCCTTGTTGCCGGTATGGTTGATTTTTGTGGGGTGTTTTGCTGTTTTGTATTTTTTTCTCCACTCCTCCTTCTTCTTTCGTGTTGCTTTTTTTGGCCTTGTGGGCTATTTTTTTCCCCTCTGGCGACCTCTCTGCTCTTCTGTTGTAGTTCGTGCGACCTCTCTTGTTGCTTGGCGTGACGCGTGGTGGTTTTTTCTCTTTGGTCAGTGCGCCTGGCTCTTGGTCTTCGTGGTCTTTCGGTGTTGTTGTTTTGCGTGTGTTTTTGGGTGATTTCTTTTGGCGCTTGTTCTTCCTGCCTGCCCTGCCCTCTGCGGACTGGTTTCTGTGATTTCGGATTGCGCATCTGTGGCTCGTCTCTTGCTGGCGGCTTAGGGTCTTGTTCTCTGTTTGGTTTTTGTCTTTGCTGTCGGTGTTCTGCGCCTTGCTTGTCCCTCTCTTGCTCTGGTCTTTGAGGAGGTGTTTTTGTTTGTACTTGTTTTACTGGTGGTTGTTGCTCTCTTGCCGCTGGCGGTGCTGTATCTCTGTCTGTCTTTTCTCCTGTTTCCTCCTGTGTCGCACTTTTGCGGGTGAACAGTTTTCCGAGTAGTGGCTTCTTTTGTTTTTCATCCTGCTCTTCGCCTTTTTCCTGCCCTACTTCTTTGCTCTCACCCTCTGTTTTGAGCATGCTGACTGGCATGGCTTTCTGCCTTTCTGTAACTTTTTTGTTTTCCGTACTTCGCTCAATCTGTTTTTTTGGTTTTGCTGTCCCTTGTTGCTGTATCGCTTGTTGCAGTAGTCCTTTTAGTGGCATGTGATTTTCCTCTCCTTTCTGCCCGCCCTGTTGCTTCTGCCCGCCTTTTGCGTTGCCTCCTCCTCCTGACTTCTTCCCCCACCCTTGCTGCTTCCCTCCTTTTTGCCCGCCTTTCTTTTCCGCTTCGCTCGCGCGAGCATCTTCTGCAAGGTTGTCTTCAACCAACTTTTCTACTATCTCCCGATCCACGCCGTAGGTGTCCATCGTCCGCTGTATTACTTCTTGCTCCAGTGACTCATTTTCTGGTGCTGGTTCATAAAAAGTTCTTGCGGAGAACGGCATGGACCCTGCGCCATCAATATTCAGCGTGAGATATATGTGGTATCTCGGCAATGCGACCAAATCTTCCTCCATGATATCTGGCGCAAACTGTTTTGCAATAATCTCCGCATCAACTGGACCGACTCGGAAAGACACAAAGGTTCCCACATTGCCGAATACCGCATCCCGAATCGCGTCACCGCTCCCGGAATCGTCAGAATAGAGTTGTCCTAGATATTGGTGTGCCATTATGAGGTTCAACTTATACTTTCGCGCCTCGGAAAGAATGTCGGAAAAGGATGAGTTTGCGAATGATTGAAACTCGTCAACAAAGAAGTTGCAGGGATTTGCTGCCTCCAGCTCTGCTTTCGTCATATCACTTCTTGACAGTGCCGCCAGATAGATCTTTGTTGTAAACAGCACACCGAGCATGCGCGCGTTATTTTCACCAATCTGTCCTTTTGATAAGTTCACCAGCAGTATCTTCCCCTCGTCCATCAGTTCCCGAAAATTAAATGCTGATTCTTTTTGCCCGATAATATTTCGCATCAGTGGATTGGAGGTGAATTGCCCGAGTTTGTTCTGAATGGAGGGCGTTGCTTCCTGTGCGTACCGCTCTGTATAGTTTGCGAATTCCTCAACCCAGTATTTTCGTACCTGCGGGTCTTTTAGGTTGGCGACCACCTTTTCACGAAAATCTTTGCTGGAGTACATCCGTCCCACATCAAGCAATGTTGTGTCCGGGTACTCAATCAGCGCAAGTAGGGTGTTCTGCAGAATATACGCCATTCGGTCTGACCATGTGCCTGCTCCCCAAATTTTTTCAAACGATGCCATCAAACTGCTTACTACCAGGTGTCGCTTGTCGTACCCGATGTCTTCCATGATATTCAGCCCGATTGGTTTCTCCTGATGCTGTGGCGCGAAGTAAATAATTTTGTCCATATGTTCATGGGTTACATAGTTCAGCAGTGCTTCAACTGATTGTCCGTGCGGATCCATAAAAATCAGTCCCGTGCCGTTACGAATGTCTTGCATTGCTAGCATCTCCAGCAGTGTTGATTTACCGGTACCTGTTTGCCCGATGACATAGATGTGGCGTGACCGATCTTTTTCCTTGATGCCGAAGCACACGGTCTTTCCCCGCTTCTCTAATTCCCCTATATTTACTATTCTTTCAGGATCGTATGCCATATGTTATTATTTTTTTTCAGTGCTTGTTTCTGTGTTACTCTCTACCTCCTTTTCGGAGATATGCTGTGTCGCGCTGTAAATGGAGTATATGAAAAAGAGCGTTCCTATTCCGAATGCCACCCACACCTTCCATTCCCCCGGCACTCCCACGAATGGAAATGATAGTAATAAAACGCTTGTGATGAATATGAGGCGATGTATCATACAAGTTTAGTATACCGTAATCATTTTGTATTCCTCATTCCTTACCACTGATGTGTGCTTCTGGGTCGTGAATGATTAAAGAGGAGTGCGTTTCTTTGAATCTTGTGGCGGTACGGGTCTCTCGTACTGTCTCCCCTTTTTCGTAGAAATGCAAAGTGACAAACTTGCCTCCCTCATGGTCGGCAGCGAAGGCATCTATTGCGTCTAGTCCTGTGCCGTACTGGTTGATGTCCATGATATGCACGGCATCCCCCACAATGACCGCTTCTGTGTATATAGATCTGGTGGTTGTTGCGATGTCCTGTATCCTCCCCCACTCAGGCATCTCTTTTCCCCACTTATCCCTGTCGATCCGAACAATGTTTGGGCTTGCGTATGGTGGGTGTTCGGTTATATATACTTCTTTTGGTTGCACAAAGTATGTTTCCGTTAATTCTTCCAAAATTTTTCTTTTCAGCATCTCCGCCCGCTCTTTCTTCTCTTCTTCCTCAGCCCTTTTTCTTTCCATTTCCTGCAACTCTTTTTCTATGCATGCTTCCTGCTTTGCCTCCTCGCTCTCTTTCTCAAGAAACTGCTCTATATTTTCGGGATTGATAAATCCTTGTTTTTGCAGGAAGTATAGAAAATCCTCATGGTCGCTCTCTTCATTCTGTATGAGTGGCTTGAGCGTTTCGGGGAGGTTGTGAATATTCCTTACCCACTTGGGAAACTGCTTTAGGAGGTGCTCCACTTCCCTGCCTCCCTTTGCATATTCCTTGCGGGCAGCATCCCACTTTTCTCGTATCCTGAAAAAACCTTGCGGCTTTATGTATATTTTGCTCCCATGCTTTTCAAAAAATACCTCTGCTCCTAACTCCTCTTGCTTGCGGGTGGTATCCTGCTTCTCCTCCTTTTGCTTTTTGTTCCTGTCTGGGTTTTCAACTGGAACCCTTCGCTCGCTATTTGGCATGCGGAGAGCGGTGGTGGTGCCTCTTTCCCTCCTTCCGCCTCTCTTCCTTTTGTTCATATGGTAGTAGTATCGCCCGCGATACCATCACCTGCGAAACTTTTGCACACTTTGCGTCCTGTGTAAGCCAGAAATAATGATTACGACCTCGCCGCGTACCTCGTCTGAGTGTGTTGTGTAGTGCGCCAACACTTCTGCTGCTGTTCCGGTGATAACCTGTTCGTATACTTTCGTCATCTCCCGGGCGACGATGACTTCTCGGGTGGGGTCTAGGGACTCCTGTAGTGCGGTGAGGGTTTTGAGTAGTCGGTGCGGCGCTTCGTAGCATACGACTGTTCGTTTTTCTTCGGCAATTTCTTTAAAAAGTGTTTTGCGTCCTTTTTTGCGCGGGAGAAATCCCAAGAACAAAAATGATGAGCTTGGTGCGCCGGAAATAGACAGTGCGGCGGTGACCGCTGACGCGCCGGGTACGGTGCGAATGTCTGTTGCTTCACCCAGCTTCTCACGAATGTGTCGAACAAGCTTTACCCCCGGATCTGAGATGGTCGGTGTGCCGGCATCAGAGACAAGTGCGATATCTTTTTCTTGCTGTAACAATTTGATTGCCTGCGCGATTTTCCCAAATCCGCTAAACGAGTGGTATGACACACACGATGTGTCAATCTTGTAGCGTGCTAATAATTTTTTTGTTACGCGGGTGTCTTCACAAAATATAGTATCTACTTTTTGCAGTGTCTCCACCCCCCGCGTTGTCATATCTCCCAGATTTCCAATTGGTGTTCCGACTACATATACTGTTCCTGCCATCTTTGCCAGTATACACCACACACCCCTCATTTTTGCGGTATTTTGCGCGTTATTTGGCCTCCTTGTACTTGGTATGCTTGCGAAGTTTTGGGTTGTATTTCATTAATTCTATTGGGTCTGGATTTTGCTTCTTGTTTTTGCGGGTAACATACCCGATATCCCCTGTTTCTTCGCACTTCATCCTGATAAGGTTATCTTGTGACATATACTTCAGTATACCACATTCCCCATTCACTTTTCAAAAAAGTGCTATACTTACCGTATCGCGTCGGTGGCAGAGTGGTCAATTGCAATGGGCTGTAAACCCATCGCCGAAAGGCTCCGCAGGTTCGAATCCTGCCCGGCGCACCTTGTAGGGTAAGTGGTTTATTTTATGAATTTTTTTACAGAATTAAAGAAAAACTTCAGAGAAAATCCAAAAAGTGATACATTTTTTAACAATATATTTTCTTTCAGGGAGTTTGGTAATAAGACACACGGCGACATGGCTGAAGTTTTGTTTGACCATTACATAAATAAATATTTAACAAAATTTAATTCAACACATATAGGAAAAGAGAAATTCAGAGCAAAAGAAAGTGAAGAGGATTTGGAGATACAAGAGAAGAGGTCTGGCAAGAAGTTTTTCCTGTCGCTTAAAAATTATGGTGACAATGGTCCGTTGCAGATAAGAACGGATAAAGAAAATAGGTTGTTTAACAAATTATCAAAACTTTCTGCGGAAAAGAAACGGGTGGATAAAAAATCTGTTCTGCCTATTTTGAAGGAACTTCTTGCCATACATGTTTTATGTTTTCTATATAATCAAAAGGAAAACAGGTTTAGGGTGTGCGTTATTGACACGGATGCGGCGTTAAGAAAGTTGAGCAAAATTAAAAAAGTTAATCCCAACGGAAGAAGGAAGCATCCGATATATGAATTTTTGGATGCAAAAGGAAATTATATATTTGAAGCAAGATATGGTGGAACTACAGCAAATGCATTACAAAGAGGTATCTGGACAAAAACACATAAAGCGAAAGATATTTTGGATGTACTCTTTGAAGGAGAGTATGAGGTGAACCAAAAATTTTTATTGGCCATAAAAGAACTATCTCTTTTTGGTGAGTCAGAATTAAAAAGGTTTTTAAAGAGGTGTGGATGTTAATCCTTTTTCTACTTTTTCCAAGTCAAGCACTCCATATTTATCTATGACAATCAAGTATTCCCTATTCCCCTGCTCATTTACCCATTCATTGGTGGACTTTAAGGCGTGCATAATATTTTTTTTGTAATTAAATTCATAGAATAAAAAATTTAATCCCAACTCATTTAATATTCTTTTAAAACTTTTTTTATCTGTACGACCACTGCTTGAATATGAGAATATAATAAACTTTGCACTAGTTTTTTGTATCAATTCCTTTATTTTCAAGGTGGTGATATAATCATCTGTTTCTGTATCTTTTCTAAATTCTTCAAATACTGATATCGCCGTTTTATCACTGGTATCTAATCTTCGGTTACATGCGCCAAAAACTTCTGGAATATCATTTAAACAAATTGATGTCCATATATGGTAATAAGAATTATATCTGACACGCGATGCTGGCATTTTTTCATTATTTGAACAGTAGGGCGGATCATAATACGCCACATCAACGTCAATTTCATTAATTAATTCAAAAATGTCTTTATTATAAACCGCATGATTCCCGCTGTTGATAAAATAATTGGGAACTTTTAACGCTAACTCATTATAAGACCTCTTTGCCCACTCTTTAAGATACGAAACTTGATGCCCGAGAGAGCTGTCAACCTTATCAAGTCCTAAAATTAGGGAGGTGAGGAGTACATTTTTATCCTGCTCATCTTGTTCTGCATGTATGGCTTCTAGTACTGCATCAAGCTTTTTTGTATTATGTAATTGCCACATCTTTTTCTTTCCATCATCCCCCACTGACAACCCGTCATTATCAGTTCCTCCGTAATGTTTTGAAAACCAGCCGCTCTTACCTTCTAAAACATTTAACTTTTCAATTTTCTTGGCATAATATTCTTTATTTTTCTTTGTCATTAAATAACATTCTGCAAAGATTCTTGAGTAAATGGCAGTATCGTTTGATAGTACATCAAAACCACTTTTTGCTAGCATTTGCGTGACTCTCGTTGAACCAGAAAAGCCGTCTAAAATAGTTTTGATGCTGGTTTGCTTTCTTAATAATGCAAGTATTAGCAAAATTTTAGGAAGTATCTCTTTTTTTGAACCAATATATTTTATACCTTCTGTTTCAATATTTTTTGGTTTCACACTTAGATCAGGATAAACATCGCCAAAGAGGAATCTCTGACCATCTGTTTTTACACCCACTTGAGTAACTGACATGATATTTAAAGTATAACATTGAAAATTATACCTAAGTTCTAGTGAGGACAGGTGGTGATCCCCCGCTTTGTTACCTTGCGAAGTGTGGGATGGAGAAAAGGGTGGTGGTGGGAAAACGATGCTGTTAATGAAGTAATTTTGTGGGGGTGTGGTGTTTTTTGCTGTGCCGAAGGCGGGAGTCGAACCCGCATACCAGAGGTACACGATTTTAAGTCGTGCGCGTATACCCGTGCCACCAATCTCTGATTGGTGCAGAATACTAGACGCCACGGGTGGCGGAACTAACAAGTGCCGGAGGCGGGGGTCGAACCCGCATACCAGAGGTACACGATTTTAAGTCGTGCGCGTATACCCGTGCCACCAATCTCTGATTGGTGCAGAATACTAGACGCCACGGGTGGCGGAACTAACAAGTGCCGGAGGCGGGAGTCGAACCCGCATACCAGAGGTACACGATTTTAAGTCGTGCGCGTATACCAGTTCCGCCACTCCGGCTATAGTGTAGTATAGCAATTTTACATTGGTTTTGTGGCATACTGGAGACATCATTCACAAGAATGAAAAAGATTCCCTCCGCCCGTAGCTCAGTTGGTAGAGCAACCGGCTCTTAACCGGTGGGTCCTAGGTTCGAGTCCTAGCGGGCGGACATGCCGAGGTGGCGGAATTGGTAGACGCACTGGTTTTAGGAACCAGCGGGAGTAATCCCATGGAGGTTCAAGTCCTCTCCTCGGCACAAGCAATTCCGCCACAGGTGGCGACTGATAGTCAGCGTCAATCAGAGATTGCCGGCACGGGTAGACGCACTGGTTTTAGGAACCAGCGGGAGTAATCCCATGGAGGTTCAAGCCCTCTCCTCGGCACAAGCAATTCCGCCACAGGCGGCGACTGATAGTCAGCGTCAATCAGAGATTGCCGGCGCGGGTAGACGCACTGGTCTTAGGAACCAGCGGGAGTAATCCCATGGAGGTTGTGTGGGTTATACCAAAACTCCTTCTGGTTTTTTGGCTTTTGTTTTTTTGGTGCGTTTTTTGGTGGTGTCAAATTGGTATTCTCCTTTCTCAATACGCACATGAACACTTGACCCCTTGCCGAGGTTGCCTTCAATGATGGCGTTGGCGAGTGGGTTGAGTAGGTCGGTTTGGATTTTTCTGCGGAGGGGTCGTGCGCCATATTCGGCGTGGTATCCTTCTTTGCCGATTTTCTCATAGACCGCACGGTCAACAGTGACGGTGACTTCCCGCTCGGCGAGTCGTTGTATTGCTTCGTTTACCAGGAGTGTTACTACTTTTCTGACACTTGTTTTGTCCAGTGGTCTGAAGACGATAATTTCGTCAAGGCGGTTTAGGAACTCTGGTCTGAATGATTTCTGTAGTGTGTCCATTACTCGGTTTCGCACTTCATCATATTGCTTTGATTGCTCTTCAGATTTTTTTACTGCCTCCTCAAATCCGATTTGGTTCATATTGATTAATTTTTCAGAGCCGACATTGGAGGTGAGGATGACGACGGTGTTTTTGAAATTTACTGTTCGCCCTTTGCTGTCCGTTAGTCGTCCGTCATCCAATACCTGCAAGAGTACATTGAATACATCAGGGTGTGCTTTCTCTATTTCATCAAATAGCACGATTGAATACGGTCGGTGGCGGACTGCTTCGGTTAGTTTGCCTGCCTCTTCATAGCCGACATAGCCGGGAGGCGCGCCGATCATCTTTGACACGGTGTGTCGTTCCATGTATTCGGACATGTCAAATCGTACCAATGCTTTTTCATCATCAAACATGTACTGCGCGAGTTGTTTTGCGAGTTCGGTCTTTCCTACGCCGGTTGGGCCGAGAAAGAGGAATGAGCCGACTGGTCGGTTTGGGTTTGCGATGCCGGCGCGGGATCGCTTGATCGCTGATGCTATCTTTTCTATGGATTCATCTTGTCCGATAATTTGCTTTTTCAGTTCTGCTTCCATTCTGGTTAACTTCTTTGCCTCGCTTTCAAGCATTCTTGTTGCTGGCACGCCTGTCCATCGAGCGATGACATGCGCGATGTCTTCTTCGGTTACTTCTTCCCGCAGTATCTTTCTATTTTTTTGCAGTCGCTTTAAGCGCGCTTGTGCTTTTTTAAACTTGCTTTCAATTAGTGGAATATCTTTGTATCGAATCTCTGCCGCTCGAGTGAAATCTGCCTTGCTTTCTGCCTCTTCCCCTTCGTGGCGTTTCCGCTCGAGGTTGGTTTGTAACTCTTTAATTTGCTCAATGGTCTCTTTTTCGTTCTTCCAGCGAACTTCCAGCTCTCTGCTCTGCTCTTTTACATCTGCCACTTCTTTCTCTAGTTGCTGTATTCGCTTTTTTGTGTCGTCATCTTTTGTTGCCTCGTAATCCTTCTTTACTGCTTCCATTTCAATCTCAAGCTGCATAACTTTGCGGTGTGCTACATCTAGCTCAGGTGGCTTATTCTCCAGTGATACTCGCATTAACGATGCTGCTTCGTCCACCAAGTCAATTGCTTTGTCTGGTAAAAATCGTTCTGTGATGTATCGGCTGCTCAGTTGTGCCGCCGCAACAATCGCCGCGTCGGTGATGCGTACGCCGTGATACACCTCATAGCGCTCCCGTAGTCCGCGCAGAATAGAAATTGCATCTTCGATGGAGGGTTCAGAGACATACACCGGCTGAAACCGTCGTGTCAGCGCGCCGTCTTTCTCAATGTGCTGCTGGTACTCTTTCAGGGTGGTTGCGCCAATCATTCGCATTTGTCCGCGGGCAAGTGCTGGCTTTAGGATGTTTGCGGCATCCATAGTCCCTTCGGCGTTTCCAGTGCCGACCAGTGAGTGTATTTCATCTACAAATAAAATGTATTTATCTTTTGCATCTTCTACCTCTTTCATCACCTTTTTCAGGCGGTCTTCAAACTCTCCCCGAAACTTTGTTCCTGCCAGCATGGACACTACATCTAAGCTGTATAGTTCTTTGGAGCGCATGGATTCTGGCACATCACCGGATATGATGCGTTGTGCCAGCCCTTCGCCTATCGCTGTCTTTCCGGTTCCTGCCTCTCCGATGAGGATGGGGTTGTTTTTTGTTCTGCGGGATAGTATTTGGATAACCCGTGCGGTCTCTTCATCCCGTCCGATGACTGGATCCAACTTGTTTTCGCGTGCGAGCTGTGTGAGATTGCGTCCGTATTTTTCTAAACTTTTTGCTTTTGTCTGGGGTGTCTCTTGCTTGTTTTCTTTTCGCAGATGCATAATTGTCTCGTGCACCTCTTTTGCGTGTAGTCCGTATCCCTCTAGTAAGCCCCGGAGAATGCCTGGCTTCTCCAGTACCGCGAGGAAGAGGTGTTCTGTTGAAATGTGCTTTTCTTTCAGTGCGCTTGCGATTTTTCCTGAGTGTTCAAGCACGATTGCCAGTTCAGGCGTCGGGTAGAGCTGTACTATTGGCGACCCCTCTATGTCAAATGATGAGGCGCGGGATTCTAACAGCCCGATTGCCTGGTTGTAGAGGGCATATGGGTCAATGTTTAATTTTTGTAGTACTGGCTGTACAATCCCGTCCTCTTGTCCGACGAGCGCGGTGAATAGATGCACCGGACTGATGTTCTGATGCCCGTTGTCAACGGCGAGTTCTTGTGCCATTCGAAAGGCCTCTTTTGCCTTTGCGGTAAATTGCTGGAACGATGACATATATAGTGAACATGGTACCACACCCCATCTGCCGTTTCAACCACTTTACACCTTTGTGCTATTGTGGTGATTCTGCAGGTGGTGTGGTTGTGTTTTCCCCTGCTTGTTGTTTTGTTGCGTAGGTGGTAACGGTGCTGCTGGGGAGTGCTATCCAGTCAGTATACGGTTGCGCGAATCCGACAAATGAGTTTTCTATGAATACGGCGGAGGTAGTGGTGATTTCTGATGCGTTGATTGACACCCGAAATGAGGAGGTTTCACCCGCGACTTTCTTCTTCTGCGAGACGATGCCGGTGTGCAGTTGCGCGCGCTCCCCTGATCCGCCGAATACCACCACGGTCTGTCCGAGTAGTATGTCCGAGCTGTGTTCTAGTGGTACATAGTGTTGTGTCGTGTATGTATCGGTATCTACCGGAGCCAACAGCGCATACTTCTCCCCGTTGTGTAGCAGTGAAAAGAAGGTTGGATTTCCTGCCTCATCCAGCACGCTGTATCGTCGTTGTGGGTCTAGCGTTTCTGCTGCGAAGATGTGTCCGTTCGGTGAAATATACATACCGTGGGTGAACGGTTGCGAGCCGAAGTAGAGTTGCACGAGTGCCTGCTCAATGGTGTCTAGTGTCAGCATCCCTGCTGTGCTCTGCGTATTTGTGATGCCGGATCCTGATGCTGGCTCTCGCTCAATAATTCTATTGATCGTCTGCCTGATGACCGTCGGCTGCGACTCTGTTTCAGCGCCTGGTGCTAATGCTAATCGTTCATACACTACTGATAGTGTTGCTACTGCCACTGCTGCAGACACTACCAGCGATATCAATAGCACCAGCAGTATCAACTGTGAGTTGTTCAGTTTGTCTACATGTATATCGCTCATATAGTGGTAGTATATCGTATAAAAATTGGGGTGGATTTGGTTTGTCTGTAAAAATAGTAATGGGGCGGGCGCAAAGCGCCCGCCCCTGTTGTTTAAGCAAAGACAGTTTTAAATTTCCCTGCCTTTGCCTTCACTTGCCTCTGATACCACAGCCCGTCAGGGTTGCGGTTCAGGGCAGATTTGATTCCACAGTAATACGCGGCAATTGCCACATCTACTGCGGAATCTTCCCGCTTGGACGATCTCTTCGCTATGCGGAGGTCGTCCTCCAGATGCACGCTGGTGTATGCCAGAGCGTGCACCGGGTTCCAGAGGTCTGGCAAGAAATACTTCGTTCTCACCGGATCTCTTCTTTCCGCGCGACAGATTCTTTGAAAAACCTTGTCGCGCTCTTTGCTGGTAACCAATTTCACGTGGTTACCATAGTACTTTTTGACCAGGAGGTATTTCGCTACCTTGTCAAAAGCCCTGCGACCGACCTTTTCCTCGATCGCCTCTAATGTTGACGGGCCGATCAGCCCATCAACTTTTTTCATCCCCAACTTCCGCTGGATCTCTCTGATCCCAGCGGATCTTTCTGCGCGGGACATACTGCGGTATGCCTGTGTCCCGTGCAGAAGGACGGTTGGGGTTTTTCCGAACTGCACCTCCAGCCCGCAATGGGCAAGATATAGCGACGGTCTGGCCTGTGTCAGCCCGAACGCCGCAGAAGTGGATGTCTCCATTTGCTCAATGGACACCCCTCTTTCCGCCGCGACAAACGCAAGGAGCGCTTGCTCCTTGATTGAGCGCGCGCGATTGAGCGCGCGCCCCGCTTTTCCGAAGTTTTTGCCGAACTGTGTTTCCTGTTCGGCAATCCCCACCAACACCTCTTCTGGGATGCTGGTGTGCGGCCCTATCTTTTTGGCCGCACCGACTACCCCCCGCTCGCTGGCAGGGAGTTTTGCTGGCGCCTTTTTTTGACGCCTTGTCTTTACCACCACCCGCTCAATTCTCTTGATGGTGGTGGCAATTCTCCCCTCCCTGCTGGGAGAGGGAGATGTGGGTGCCTCGCCGTCGAACAGCCCCAGGAATGCACCTAGGGACACGGCGAGGCAGAAAAATAAGAAGGTTTTCATTTCTTTCCCCTTTCCCGGCAGAGCCGGGATAAAATAAAGTTAAGATTCCAAAAAATACACTATATGTATTATGGCTTATATTTGCTATATTGTCAATCTTGTGTTATTATAAAAAACCTTATGAAATAAGGGTTTTATGGGTATTTCTTCTACTATATACCCAAACATCCCAAAAATCCCTCTATTTTCCTATATTTTGGTATACTGGTATGTATGGCTACAACACAAAAACGACCCCCAATTATCGCCGTCGTGGGTCATATAGACCACGGTAAATCAACCCTCCAGCATGCCCTCCGTAAGGCGGATGCTGCTTTGTCTGAGGCAGGTGATATTACCCAGCATATTGGGGCATATGAGTTGCACGCGCAGTATGAGGGGGCGGAGCGGCGGGCGACTATTATAGATACCCCTGGGCATGAGGCGTTTTCTATGGTGCGGGAACATGGCCTTGATCTTGCTGATATTGCCCTCTTGGTCGTGTCCTCGGAAGAGGGGTGGAAGGAACAGACCGCGGAGGCGTATGCAACGATACAGGAAAAGCAGTTGCCTCATATTATTGTTTTTACGATGCTTGATAAGCCGCAGGCAAATATAGAGCGGGCGAAGCAGACCGTGTTGCAGCATGGGGTGCTCCTTGAAGGGCTTGGCGGGTCGGTGCCATGGATTGGTGTGTCTTCTATTACCGGTGAGGGTATTAGTGATTTGATAGAGCTTATCTTCCTCACGACTGATGTGTATGAAATCATAGAAGACCGTCAAGATGGTTCAGTTGGCATCCTTGTTGAAGCGGTGGTTGATCCGAAAATTGGTATCACTGGCACGGTTATTGTGTTGCAAGGTACGCTGGAACAGAGTAAGTATATTCGTGTTGGCGCTACTATTGCTCCGTTGCGTATTATGAAAGATGATCGAGGCAACACCGTGTTGGATGCAAAACCATCTATGCCGATCCAAGTTGCGGGCTTTGACGCTGTTCCACCCGTCGGTCATCCGGTGTTCCTCTGTGCTACCAAAAAAGAAGCGTTGGAAACGGCAGAAGCGCAACAATCGTCTGGCGGTCCCAACCGAGTAGCGGATAGCTCAAAACAAATAGTCATCCCGCTTGTCTTGCGGTCGGACACCGCATCTGGACTTTCTTCTATACAGCAGGCGATTGCCGCGGTTGCCTCTGACGGCGTGCAGTTCACTGTTATCAAAAGTAGTGTGGGCGACATCACTGAAGAGGATGTCCGTCTTGCGCTTGCGGAAGATGGCGGGCAAGTACTCGGCTTTCACACGAATGCTGACCAGCGGGCAAAACAGCTCGCTGAACGAAGTGGTATTGCCCTTCACCTCTTCCCCACCATCTACGAGGTTACCCAATGGGCAACCACTCTGTCAAAGCAAAAACGAGAAGGGTATGAGGTGCAAAACCCGACCGGTGCCGCAGCGATTATTCGCATCTTTGAAGAGCAGTCATCGCAGCGTATCTCCATCGTTGGTGCGCAGATACAGCACGGCTCGTTTGCTGTTGAGCAGCATATTGCTGTTCTGCGAAACAAGGAGGTCGTTGGGCGATTTATTGTTGAGTCCATTGAGCAGCGAAACAAATCGCAAGAAACGGTATCTGGTGAGAAAGCACAATTTGCAATGCGCATTCGCGGCGATGGCGCAGTAAAGGTGGGTGATACGGTACTCGCCCTTCCCACGGCAGCAACCCCATAATACCTCCCCTATGCAAAAGAACCCGTTTCGCACCGGCAGGGTGCATACCATACTGCACCAGGCAATAGCGCATTTCCTCAGAGAACATGCCAACGCTGAGCCATTTATTACGATATCGTATATTGATCTCAACAAAGCCGGAACAACCGTTACGGTCTACTGCTCTGTTTTTCCAAAGGAGCAGCAAGAACAGGCACTTGCGTTCCTCAAGCGCAAAGAATCTGTTTGTCGCGAATACCTTAAAAAGCACACCGCTCTCCGCATCGCCCCCACCGTTCGCTTTACCCTTGCGAAGGAGATTTTGCCATGAGGTGTGCCAAAGCAACCGCAACCGCAATCCATTTCCCAAAAAGGAATCGCACCGCCCGATTTCATCCTACATCCTTGTAAGGCGTGTGGTTTTCTCTCTTCTTGACAAGCAATAAACAATGGTCAGGTTAAAAATTTGAGGTCGTGCAAATCCCCTATACTCTCTGCACCTCATCCCGCACAACGGATGGCTCTGGCTCTTTTTCCCGTTTTTTTATCGGCATACCTCGTCGTTCAAATACCATATCTCGTAGCTCAATCCCCAACACATCCACAACCGTTTTGTGATTCTCTTTTTCGTTATACAGATAATTTTTCACTAACTCTAATTTTTCTCCTTCATCAAACAAATCCTCGATCACCTGCCTCGCCCTTCGCTGTATATCATACGCATTTGTGACTCCTTCAAATCGCGAGTACAGATCTTCAAAGAGGTTTTTCAGTATGGTATCGCCACCACTTTTCTGTAAAATTTCTTCACCCCGCTTTGTTAAGGTTAACGGACTTGACTGCTGTGTGGCAACCGCTTCTTTGAACACAAGAAAAGATCCGCGGATTTCGGCAAGCCCTTCTGCCACCCGATCTATCTTTTCTCCTTGCTTGTCTAATCGCCCGCTCATGCTTGCAACTTCAGATTTTGTATTTTTTATTTCATTGAACAATCTGCCAGATCCGAATGCCAAAGCGATGATGTTTATTATGATACTCAGGATAAATAAACCCTCCGACCCACCTGATGTGGCGAGCGTTTCTGCCACCTCTTGTGCATAGGTAACCATAAAATTAGTGTATCAATCTACCATGAAAAGTCAAATTATGCACAGGAGGCGTGGGCGGGAATCGAACCCGCGTATAGAGGTTTTGCAAACCCCTGCCTTACCACTTGGCTACCACGCCTGGATTACTGATATTTTGCCACAGAAAAATAAAAACAGCACACCGTTTTACAACGGTATGCTGTTTGTGCTAAAGGTCACCCACCTTTTTTGCCGCCTTTTTCTGCCCGGCGGCCTTCAACTTCTCCGCAACACTCTTCTTCGCAGCTTTGTACTGCCGCTCGGTGAGTGTGCGGAAGTTAACCTCTACACTTTCTTCTGAGACGTAGAGGCAGTAGAGGTGCACCCCTTTCTTCCCCATGAAGAGTGCCACCCCTACTTGGGACTGGTTACCCTTTTCCTTGGGAAACCTCCCACTGATCACCTTCCCTTTCACACGCAAAAGGAAGGTGTCGGCGGGCTTACCAAATGCCCGCTCGGAGATCAGCAGTGCGGGGGTTTCCCCCTTCCCTCGTGCCGCCTCATCCCTGATGAGGTTTGGCAGAGAGAGGGTTTTGGTGGCGACTGCCTTTTCTTTTCCCAGCAGCAGTCGCAATTTCCTGCTGAGTGGGCGGAGGTAGAGATTGTTACCACGGTACACTGCGACCATCTCTACCTCTTTCGCGTCAAACGCCACACCGACTTTTTCCTCAAAGCCAGGTAGCGTTAGAAACACCGCGCTATCGTTTGCTTCTGCGCTGGCAAATGATAGCGAGGAGATTGCTAGTAGCAGTGCAAGGAACTTCATTTCCTTCCCCCCTTCGTAAACATCAATTTACTTTATATTATACCCCACTTCTCCTGTTTTGGCAATTTTTGTGGGATACACCCTTAAAAAATAAATGGCACCGATTCATTGCTGAATCGGTGCCATCAAAGACCTTGCGGGTTAGCGCAGCCCGACTGCGCCAAACCCCCGGACGGCGGGTTCAGTTCGGAAGTACCGCCGACGGACGGTTATCTTCCGCTTCCCTTTCCCGCCGCCAATGTGCACATTGTTGTTGTGCACATTGACATTCCCCTCGGCATAGTAGACGCTGCTATCGCGAGCGTCTACCTTTGGAGTTGCCGGGGCCGTGGGTGTCGGTTCCACCTTCTCAGCTGGGACCTCTTTAGGGGATGTTTCCTCCTTGGGAGGCGTCTCCGCTTTGACGGCGACCCGCTGCATGACCGCAGCCGTAAGGTCTGCGGTCACCCGTATCATTTCTTTCGGGTCCTTTGGGCGTGGTGCGTCAAGCACCACGCCCCCACTTTCAACCACGATCTTGTCTTCGATCGTGATATTAACATCCGTCTCAGGGACGGTGTATGTTTTTCTGGTTTTTTCCTTGGCGGGTGGTTCTACCCGCCAGACCGAGATGCTACTTGCCGACTCTGCGTCGGCGACCGTGGTCATGAGCAGTGCCATAGCTGCCGTGATGATGAAAATTAAACCTTTCATTTTTTGCTCCTTTCCCGGCGGAGCCGGGGTGTAACTTCAACCAGATCATGCCACCGAAACCCTCGGCGGCGTTTTTTTTGGGCACCATAGCCCACATACCATGACCGTAGTACTATCATGATATGTGGACTATGCTGCTTCCAAGATTGTCAATGTATCTATTTCGTCCTACCATGGACTCATCAGGCAAACGGTATCAGTTTGCGATAGAAGGAGTTTTTTTAATAGAACCCCTCAAACTATAACAGATTCTGTTCACGCTCTGTTGGGCGTGGGATTGCAGACGAAACTACTCATCTGCAACCACATCCATGCTAATTTTCTTTGAGGAAATTACATGGATGAGGGCGTGACCGCCCTCAATTTTGTCTCCCCGTATCTTGACGGGGAGACCTTTGGCCTTTATTATACTCAAGGCCAAGGACCTCGCCTCGCCTCCGTCGATGGCGAGGGTGATTCCGTGTTCTTCAGCGATCATTTCTCTCAATTCCTTGAGAGATTTTTCGCTGAAGTTTTTTACTCCGTATGACGCCAAGGGTTTCTCTCCCCCGACGGCGTCCGCAGTTTCAGCAGGTCTGTCCTGCTGAATCCGCTGGAACATGATTACACGACGCGTCGTGTAGTCATATCCCATATGGCACGGGAATGCGTCAGCTGGGTTTTCAAAACCCGACTGATACTGAGAGAAGAGATCCATGATCTCTTCTCTCGTTTGGAGGCACCCAAACTCGAAATGTGACCTCTCAGGATCTTGATCCAACACTCGTTGGATTGCTGCCTGCAGTTGGGCAGCGTTCAAGATTCCCTCCCGTGGGAGGAGTGTTTGGGCGTCTCGGTAAGAAATAATCTTACCCTCAACACCTGACTTACTCTCCTGCGTCAAACACACAAACCTCTCGGGGAAGTCCTCGTGGTGGTGGATCTTCTTACCCTGATCGACATGATATCGACCAAGGTCTTCTAAGATCTCCAATTCAAGATCAGGGATGGACGCCTGAACGCCCATGGTCGCCGAAGCGACCCTGTAGGCCTCTCTCCACAAGGACTCTGGAGAGAGTACACGTATCACCACGTCGGTGAATGCTGAGGGCACTTCTACCCTCAGCTCCTGCCGGTGTGGCCAGTAGGTGACGAGTGCCCGGCGGGAATCGGTCTTTTCGACCACCCCCTTCAACGCCTCTTCGAGGCGGTCGGGGTCGAGGTCTATTGCCTCGGCGAACTTGTACCTCACCTCGGCATGGGCCGGATGCGTGCTGATTGCACGCGACTCTATGAACGGGAGGAACCGCACCGCGGGGATGCGCTCCTCCGTTTCCCCTTTATATGTCCGCCAAATCTTGGCAGACATGATCCCGGGGGCCGTTTGGACTCCGAAAAATTCGAGGTCCGCCTTTCTCCCCGCTATTGCGGCGGCGACTAACGCCTCACCGTCGGCAGAGTCGACGATGGGAGCGATTTCCGCCGCGACGAATTCCCTCATTGTTCTGAACGAGGGAGTTTCGATTTCTCCGCGGGTCACGAGCGGGTTCGCCCCGACCGTAAACCAATTCACACCTTTGGGGAGCGGATAGGCCTCTTCTCGTGACCTGCACCACTCGATCGTCGCCGTTCCGACAACTTGGAGGAAGGGTTCTTCCTCCACCGCCTCGCCGAGGGCGATGGAGAAAAAGAGGGGGTACCCCCTCTTCCCCCTCGCCTCATCAAGTGCCTTCTTGGCACTATCAGAGGTGAGGCGGAAGCGAGAGAGGGCGGCGGCGAGGTCTTTGTACTCCTCGTCGCTGCGGGTAACCAAGTACCCGTCGGCGTTCTCAAACGCCGAAATCCGCTTCACATCCCGCTCCAGCATCATGCGGGAGAAGGAAAGTTCTCCCTCTCTCTCGGCCGCTTTAGTGGCCTCTTCGGTTGCTTCGTCGGCCTCGGTGGCGTCGTCGCGGATGGCCTCAATGAGGCCGTTGAGTCCGGGGATGGGAACCTCTTCCCCGTTCCACGCCTTCAAGGCGAACGGGGAAATTACTAATGCCACGCCAACAATCATTAAAAAAAATTTCATTTTTCTTCCTCCCCCGCAACAGCGGGAATTTATTCCCGCTGTTGCGGGAGTTTTTTTTTTGAATTGTAAACTATTGAGTCGCCGTTATGTGCGCGACCCATATAAAATAACGATGAGTATTATTTTATATGGATCGCACAGAAAGCGATTTCTTTTTATAATATACCATTTTAAGTAGATTTTGTCAAATTGTTTTGCTGGCACCCTGTCGGTAGTGTACCCGTATAGCCCGTATATTCAAAATGTCCTTTTGTTTCAAGGTTTTTTAGTGTATAAAAAAATGCCTCCTGCAAATGCAGGAGGCATGTAGTGGCACCGAACCTCTGGGAGGGAGGTGCCGATGAAAGATCTAAGCTTCTACCACCTCGGAGGTGGCTGCTTCTTCCGCACCGCGGTTTCGGTTGCGGTTGCGGTTGCGGTTGCGTGAGGTGCCGCCGGTTTCGCGGGCGCGCTTCTCGCGAAGCGCGTCTTTCGCGGCGGTTTCTTCGGCTTCTTTGGCTTTTTTCTTTGCAGCCAACTTTTCCTTCTGGACCTTCGCCCATGCAAGGACTCTGTTTCCCGCGATCCAAGCGAGAATCACGAGACCTGCAAACACGATTACATGCGCAAGGTCAAGTCCATTCCCCTCGTTGAAGGGGTTGGGGGTGGTGCCGCCTTCGTTCGAAACGACCTTGGTCGTTCCTAACTTGGCAAGCAGGTACGTGTTTGCCATCGCATATCCCTCAATACTTTGAAGGATACGATCCACCTTCGCCAACGGCAGAGTTGCGTCTGATGCTGCAATCGTGAGCGCTCTAACGATCTTGTCGTTGGAGCTGATCGCTGCATTGATCGCCTTCCGGTCTCCGTCTTGGAGTTCCCGGTAGGCGTTTTCTACACTCATCTGACCTTGGGAGTACACTATGCCCTGAAGGGCGTAGCGCTTTATTGCAGGATCGTTGATCGCTGCGATGGTTTTTGCAGCGTCCTTGGTACCCTCGAAGGTGCCAATGGCGCCTTCCTCGAATTTTATCTCTGATTTGTAGTCAACGTCAATGTCGTTGACGCCGTTACCCGACTTCTCGTCGGCCTGAGCGGCCTCAGCGGCCTCGGCGGTTTCCTCGGTGGCGGTTGTCCCAAAGGACACGCCATCAACGGCGAAGGTCGGAGCTGTGAGTGCGAGCACGACTGCGAAAGTTGCGGCGAAAGTTGCGATTCTCTTCAAAAAAGTCATTCTTGTATTCTCCTAAGACCAGCCAACAGTTATGATACTCAAAAAAAATGATTTGTCAAATTTTTATAAGCATCACCCCAATGCAAGTGAAACCTGTGTACCATTTTTTATTTTGGGCAATAAAAAATCGCCCTGAGAAAACATAGAAAACTATGCATTTTCTCAGAGCGATAGGGAAAGGGGAAAGGGTTAGTCGACTTTGAGCGCCGGTTTGGGGGCTCCTATAACCTTTGACCCGCCAGAATACTGGTGGTCAAAGTTCGCCCTGACGCGAACATCGGTTTCCCGGTCCGTGTCGCCAAGGTTGACCAATGTGTCCTCGCCGATCCGGAACCCGTGTTTGGGGGCTCCGATTACGCGCGAATCGGATTTTGCGTGAAGCGAGTCCGACCCGATCACTGTGAGTTTCACCGGACGCTTGGTCCGGGAGTCGATTTTGCCGATCTCCGGGGCCTGGTGGTGCTGGAGGCCAACCGCCGTCGCGGCGGTGATTGTTACGGCCTGGTCGACCGTAACGCTTAAGTCGAGCTCCCTGTTCGGGATCTCAACAACTTCCGTCGTTTCCGTGGGAGAGGTCGTAATCTCTACCGGGACCTCTACCACCTCAGTGGTGGTCCCGCAGCCAGCGGCGAGTATCGCCGCTGCCATGACTACTGCCATGGCTAGGTTTCTCATTAACTTTTTCATTCTTTCCTCCATATGCGGGCGCTGTGGCCCGCGGTTTCAATTCTAAAAGGTCAAACTTGGGATAGAGTGTACCAAGAAAAAGTGGTTATGTCAACTGTGGTGCGATTTCTGCGGAGTGGTATAGGGATGTTTTGATGTCTGACTCTGCTACCCTGCTGACAAAAGCGATGATGGTCCAGACGGAGGTGATGATGAAAATGCCAGCAATACTCCAGCCGAGCTTGGTGAAGAGGTCTTTTCTTTCCGTTGATTCTGCGCCAGCTATGAGTTTTACCGCGATGATGATGAAAAAGAGGATGGCGATGAAGAGCATGCCTGCCATTAGCGGGTTGACGATGTGGTCAAAGAGGTTGTTGGCTATTTCTTTTGCTGAGAGGGCGTATGTGAGCATATAGGTTTAGTATACCGGGTTTTATGCGGTTAGAGCGACTCTACTTTTCGGAATTCTATATTTGGATCTGGGGTGTCTTTTGAGCCGAGCACTGAGATGCGGAGGGAGTAAATCAGTCCCCACATACTCACTAATACAAATATCCCTAACACTCCCCACGCAATCTTTTTTTTTGCCTCCTCAAGTGTCGCATCGTTTTTGCGAATATACTCTACTAAACCCCAGAAAAAGTACAAGAAAACAAGGATTGTGACTATGACGATCAGCACTTCTATCACTACAGAAAAACTATCAAATAGGTTCAGCACCCTATTTACCTCTTGCAACGCAGAGCTTTCATTCGCTGTGTCTGCAAAAACCGTACCGTACGAGAATATTAGCATGGTTACGAACTATTCTTCTTCTACTGTAATCTCTTCTATTACCGTGCCATCATCCTTAATGAAGTTTACTCTGGGTATATCAATAGTGTTAACTGCATCTTCGGTATTAATTCCTAAAATTCCCCGCACAAAGGCAATAATGCCCCACAGCGTTACAATGACAAAAATTGCCCCTAATGAATAGCCCATCTTGGTTTTTGCCTCGTCTTTCCCTTCCTCATCTCGGATATATTTGACCAAATTCCAGAAAAAGTAAAAGAATGCGGCGGTTACCACAATGCCTACCAATGTCTGTAGGAGAGCCGCAAACACATTTGCCCCTTCGTAAAAGTTGCTTATTGCATAGGTTAAAGTCCCGCTACATATGGGTGTATCACTTACTGATGGGTGTACATGTGTGTCAGATCCCGCACAGTGTTCAATGGCTGCAAAGTTTGTGCCTGTATGGGCATGTGCTACATACTGTGAGGTAGTGAAAAGGAATGCTATGCTTATGATGATAATGCCCGCACCGTACAAGACCTTGCTTATTGTTTTGCGGTTGTGTATACTACTCATACTTATTTTGAGTATACCCTGCTTTTTCACATCTTGAAACAGGTATGTGGAAAAAATTGCGGGTGATTTTCTTAAAAATCCTTTGCTTTTCTACCGCATATTTTACAAATAATCTTGCTGGTAGTGTAGTTATATCATAGGGTTGACAAAAAGAACGGCAAGTGCTATAGTGCTATCAGTGGTCGGGAGACGTGAGGTAATCCTGCGTTTCAGGACCCTGCTCCCTACCACAGGATTTGATGCCGAGATGGTTTTCCTGTCTGCTGATGATTGAATAGGTGCTCATGGCTTTGCACCGAAAGATCCTCAGATGGAGAAGATCATGCTCCCCGTCAGATCCTAGATCATAGGTGATCAATAAGTGATGGTTCTCTGGCTCACTTATTCCCGTGATTGAATTTTTATATTTGAAAAAAACTCCCTTGCTAAGTGCATCAGGAAGGGCGCGCCAACGCCACTGACCTCGCACTTTCTATCGACCAGCCATCGTGCAGGGAAGTAAAGAGTAAATTATAATTGGATCAACCATAATACCCCGACACTGTGTCGGGGTATTCTTCTTTTAGCGCACACATGGGCATACTAATCCATTGTGCGCTTTTTTATTGACACACCATCTATCTTTGCTTTATTATGTAAGTACATGGTGTGGGTTTGAATTCGAGGAGGTTCTCAATATGAGGAAATTTGTTTTCTTTTTCCTGTTTTGTATTGCCACCGCTTTTTGGCTGTATGGCTGTGGCGGTGCGCGCAGAGGAGGCGATTCATTACTTGGTGGTACGCGCCGTGCCATCACGACTATTGTGGTGCACCACACCGCTGGTGTGGCAAGCAATGACATCAAGCAGGTGACGGCAGAAATTAGCCGTCTGCACAGACGGAAATTTCGGAAGATGGGCAAGAGTGCCGGATTGCACATTGCCTATCATTACCTGATCACACCGAACGGCAAGGTGTGGAAGGTTCGTGACCCGGATGATGTTGGTCACCACGCCGGTAACTGGCGTGTCAACAAGCATTCCGTTGCGGTATGCTTGGCTGGTGACTTCTCAAAGCATCGGCCGACTAAAGCACAGGTTGCCTCTCTGGATGCACTGGTGAGGCAGTTGCAGAAAGAGCGGCGTATCCGTAATGTGATCCCCCACTCCCACTGTAGAGCAACGCTTTGCTGTGGAGAGTATTTGAAGCGAGAGGTGAGAAAGCTCTCGTGGGGGAAACATTTTTAACAATCTTTATTACCTTTGAACACCTAACACGCCATCGTCGTGTTAGGTGTTTTCTTTATCCGGTGAACAAGTTGCGGAGGAGGTACACGAAGCCCCAAAGGGATGAAACGGCGAAGAGGACGATGATGCCATAGAGGAGGCGCTTCTTGGCGAGGTCTGCCATGTTGCTGTCACCTTTGCTTACGGCGCGCATATAGAGTACGATGCCGTATATAAATACGAAGAAGAGGATTGTTACCGCAAGTGGTATAAGTACTCCGCCAAGCGCTTGGATGGCGAGGTCTACGATACCTTTGAGCGAGAGATTCTCCCATGTTGGCTGGGCGTATGCTTTGCTTGCGCCCGCTGCCATACTGCAGATCAGAGGTATTGCCAGTATTTTTGTATATACACTTTTTTTCATATTCTTTATTCTTGCTCTTCCAGCGCTTTTTCTACAACCTCCACCTGGTACTCATCTCCTAATACATCGTTGATGGTGTTTTGAATTACAAAGAGAATGCCCCGCGCGCCAAGGACAAGGAATAAGCCGACCAGTGACCACCCAAATGCGTCTTTCCACTTACTGTAGTCGGCATTTTTTTCTTTTCCGGCGAGTACCATGCGGAAACCGATGTAGGCGATGGCGAGGACGATGATGGGCATCAATATAATGGTGATGCCGTCTGTTAATGCCAGCAACAATTCACCGACAGTGTCGTATTCCAATGGGTTGCAGAAAATAACGCCGGCTCCGCATTCCGCATGTGCAGTGGGGGTGAACGCTGTCAGTATAGTTGTGTACAACATACTACCTTGATTGTAGCATGGCGTTTTTGTTTGTGACGGCGGGTGGCTATTTACTCAAAAAGGTTCTGCATTGTCCGCGCACCTTGGTCTGCAGTGTGGGTTCCGATGATGACACTTTTTAGTGTGTCTCGTATGGTTGTTTTTGTCTCTGGTGTGAGGGATACACTTCTACCAGTAAAGAGGGTGTCTAGAAATACCTGCTCCGTTGCCGTGATGGTATTGAAGAATGCCTCCCCTTCCTCTGTCTCTGCGCCTGATTCCCTGTTTAAGCTGTTCAACGGTGGTGGCATTGTGGTTGCTTTAAAAATATCTGTTGCGATCTGCTGTATAACGGTTGCTGCGTCAAATAGTACTCGGTGCGCTGGTCCCACATGCCTGCCTTTTTCTGGGATGGCGAGGGCATAGATTTTTGTTGGTGTGACTATGGTGCTGTCGGCGGATAGTTGTGGTAGTGGTGCTGCCTGGATTACGATATTTGGGTTTGCCTGTTGCAACCCCTGATATTCACTAATAAATCCTGGGTAAAATAAGAGCTGATTGCCGATGAACATGCTTCGCGCATTTAAAAAAGATTCACTCCATGTCTGCACTGGTGATCGCAGTGAGGCGAAGTTTGTGTAGAATGAAATGAGATCTGCCGTCGATGGTGCTGCGGTGCCGAATTCTTGCGCTTGTAGCATTAGTGCTGTGAATAGGTATGGTGCGTTGGTGTAATTGCCGTATGCGCCGAATGGTGCTATCGCTTTGTCATTTTTTCTATATTCGCTTGCGATTTCTTGATACTCTTTTTCGGTGAAGTCCTTCCACACTTTCGGTAGTTGGCGTAGATTTTGTTGCCGGCGCAAACCTTCGTTGTAGTACAGCACTACACTGTCTGCCAACACCGGTAGTGCGATATAGCCGTCTGATCGTAGGAAGAGGTGTGTTGTCGGCGTGAATAAGTTTTGGTACTCCGCGGCGGTGGTTACTGGGTCATATCCGAACGGAATGGTTCTGAGGGCAGTGTGCTCCAGCGCAAGCACCTCGGATGCCTCCAGCAATAGTAGGTCTGGCACCCACTCATCGTAGGCAACAGCACGGGCAAATTCATCTTCTAAGGAGTCGGTGTTCTTTTCTCGGTACTGCACCGTGCTATACCCTTTGTCCGCACTGCCATGCAAGTTTTTGAAAATAGTATTTGCTTTGTCGCTACCCAGTGTTCCCCACACAACAATCTCAATGCGTTCTCGTTCTTGTGACCCCTTTCCCTGTGATGATGACTGTTCATTCTTTTTTAGGAAACCATAGAGCGCTAAACTACCAAAGCCGACAAGGATTAACAGCCCGAATATGACATAGATGATAATTTGAAAATTTTGTTTGTTCATACGACACTGACGATTATTGTTGCACCATGGTGCTTGCCGTCAGTATATCATCTCCTTTCAGTTTCATAACCCGCACCCCCTGTGTTTGTCGTCCGCGTTCAGGGATTTCATTCGTTGCCATCCGTACCATCTGTCCTTTCTTGGACATCGTTATCAACTCGTCATCTGTTTTTTCAAGCAGTATGTGGATACCGACAATTTTTCCGGTTTTTGTTGCCACTTCGGCAGCTTTTATGCCACTGCCACCGCGTTTTTGTATTTTAAATGAATCAGCTTTTGTTTGCTTGCCGTACCCTTTCTCACTGATGGTCAGCAGACGGCTTCTCATCTTTGTATCTGCTGGTATTACCAGCGCACCGATGACAGCGTCTTCTTTGCCAAGTCGTATCCCTCGAACCCCCTTCGCGGATCTGCCAGATGCTCGCACTTCTTTTGCACTGAACCGAATTGCCTTGCCGTCCCTGCTTACCAGTATAATCGTATCTTCGTTTGCGCAGAACATGGTGTTTACTAATTGGTCACCACGATCAAGCGAAATGGCGATGATGCCGGTCTTACGGATATTTTCAAACTGGCTTATCGCTACTTTTTTAATTGTCCCATCTTGTGTTGCAAAGAAAAGGTAGGCATTTTTCTTTGTGTCCTCTGCCACTGGCACAATGGAGGTTACCCGCTCGTCTGCATCTATTTCGATAAAGTTGACAAGCGCTCGTCCGGCACCGGTTCGCCTTGCTTCAGGTATCTCGTATGCTTTCAGCTGGTACACTTTCCCTTTGTCGGTGAAGAAGTAGAGTATGTCGTGTGAGCTCGCGCTGATGGAGATGGTGGTGAAGTCCTCCTCCTTTAACTCTGCCCCTTTCGTGCCGACGCCACCTCGTCGCTGTCGTTTATACTCATCATTTGTGGTGCGTTTGATGTATCCGCCACCGGTGATCATAATGATGCACCGCTTTTCAGGGATGAGGTCTTCGTCTGCTACTGCGTTGTGTGCCTGGCTTATGATTTTGGTGCGGCGGTCATCCCCAAACAATTCTTTCACCTCCTGTATTCCTTTTTTAACCTCTTCGTCAATTTTTTTCTTACTTTGTAAAATGCCCTCAAGCCGCTTGATGGTCTTCTGCAGGTTTTCTAATTCGTCTTCCACCTTTTTCCGCTCTAGTCCGGCAAGTTTCTGTAGTCGCATTTCTAAAATAGCGTTTGCCTGTACTTCAGAAAATTTGAACGCTTTCATTAATGCTTTTCGCGCGTCGCTCACTTCTCGTGATTTTCGGATGAGCGTGATGATCTTGTCTATGTGATCCAGTGCTTCTTTCAACCCTTCTACTATGTGTGCCCGATCTTTTGCGCGAGTAAGGTCAAACTTGATTGCCCGCTCAACGATCACCCGCCGGTGGTCTATGTATGCTTGCAGGAGCTGGTGCAAGGTTAGGGTCTGTGGTATGCCGTTTAGTAATCCAACGATGTTGTAGTGATATGTTTCCTCAAGTTGGGTGTGCTTGTAGAGTGCATTTTGCAACCGGTGTGGCTGTGCGTTTGCTTTCAACTCAATGGCAATTCGTATGTCGTCTGTTGACTCGTCGCGAAGGTCTTTGATGCCTTCTATTTTTTTGTTGCGTACCAATTCTCCTATCTTTTCAATCAGTCGGGCTTTGTTCACTCGGTAAGGGATGGAACTGATGAGCAAGCTCACTCCTTTTTTGCCTTCTACAATCTCAACCTCACCTCGTACCAGTACACCACCTCGCCCAGTTGCGTATGCCTGTGCTATTGCTTTTTTATCGTATGCGATTGCGCCCATTGGAAAATCAGGTCCTTTGATGTGCTGCAGCAGATCTTCTGTTGAAGCGTCAGGGTTTTCAATCAGGCATATCAGTGCGTCGCACACTTCCCGCAGGTTGTGTGGTGGAATGTCAGTTGCCATACCAACGGCAATGCCGAGCGTTCCGTTTACGAGTAAATTTGGCGCTTTTGCTGGCAGCACTTTTGGCTCCTCAAGGGTGTTTTCATAGTTTGGCGTGAAGTCCACCGTCTTTTTTTCAATATCCTCCATCATCTTTTCCGCGTATGCAGACATCTTCGCTTCGGTGTATCGTTCTGCCGCAGGCGGGTCGCCGTCTATGGAGCCAAAGTTCCCCTGTCCGGTTACCAGTGGGTATCGGGTAACAAAATTCTGCGTCATCTTCGCCATTGCTTCGTACACCGCCAGGTTACCGTGCGGGTGATATTTACCGAGGGTCTCACCGACCACCGTCGCTGATTTGCGGGTCTTCGCGGCGTGCCGTAACCCCATACTAAACATTGCATAGAGGATACGGCGTTGCACCGGCTTCAGTCCATCCTGCACATCAGGTAGCGCGCGGGCCGTGATGACGGACATCGCATAATCCAAATATGCGCTTCGCATCTCTTCGGTAATATCCTTATTGAAAATCTTGGAATGTTGGTTTGCTGTGTCTTCTGCCATAGCTTATTGGCAGTATATCACATTACCCTATCGCCTATTGTGGCTATCGGCATCTCTCCTTCTTAAAATAGAAAAGAGGGTTTATATAAAAAGAGTGCGATGGGTACCCACATTATGCAGATCACCACACAGGCGGTTATTATCCGCTTCTTCTTTTTCTTATTCCGCTCTTTTTGCTGCTTGAGGAATTCTTCAGGATGCATACATTATTTTGTTTTACAAAAAGAGGATTACCTTTGCTTTCGCCTCTAGCAATTCTTTCTTTTTCAGTACATATTTACCAGTTATCTCTTCTGCATCACCCAACTCTTTTGCCAATTTTTTTTTCAATGCCTCGTTATCGCCGATTGGTACGATTCGTTGCGCCTGTGTTGCAGCGGCAACGCTGGCAATGCCGACTGCATCTATTCGCTTGTCCTTTGTGGTAACACAAAAAGGGATGAGTACATCAATGTCACCGGCATCAGACATGGCTTGCGTGATGTCTTTCTGCTCCATACTGTCACCCAATATAAACACTCGAATTCCCTCTGCGTCTATACACCATGCGGTTGTTTGCACCTGCACCCCTTGTATTTCTGTCTCACCGCCAAACCCTCGGATATAGATTCCCTCTTTTTCATACTCGCCGGCATTTTGAAACAGACACTGTTCCCCACTGTCTGTTTTGTGTGTGCTCATCCATCCACCAACTGGTACCGGATAGGTGGAGAGGATGATTGTGGGAGAAGGACCCTTACTTTTTTCAGGAGGATTCACGGCAACAATGCCCTCGCTAAATTTTAAAGCAACGCCGGTGGTTGCTGTCTGATGGATTTCCATAATATATAGAGATAGTACTACTATACCATCAGCATAACACGAAATTATACACCTTCCTACTTACTACTATGCCAAATTTTTTCAGTATCCGCAATGTTGACAAAGGCGGCAGTGTGTTTCTTTTTTTTGGGATGTATTTGCTTTTTTGTCTTGGGTATTGTACCGTATTGGTGAGTACTTTACTTGTAGTACACAACTTTTTCGTGCTGGTCGGCGGTTTTCCGTTTCCGTAAAAAATATACGGTATACTGTTTCTGGCGTTTATTGCCAAAGTTTACTATACTCAAATTTATTATACCTACCTAACACACTATGTCTGTCACAACTACAACAGAAACAGAGAATGCAACCGTTAAAACACCTGAAACCTACGCTGTCGGTGATGTGGTGGAGGGGATTGTTGTTGCTGTTGATCGGTCGGTTGTGTATGTGGATCTTTCCCCGGTCGGTACTGGCATTATCTATGGCAGAGAATTTTCTGTTGCGAAGGATATTCTGCGCAAAACCCATGTCGGCGATGCCATTTCGGCACAAATTATTGCACTAGAAACGCCGGATGGCTATATTGACCTCTCGCTTAAAGAGGCGCGGAAAGCGTTTATTTGGGGTGAAGCAGAGGCATCGTTGCAGAGTGGGCAGGTCTATGAGGTGACGGTCAAAAGTGCGAACCGCGGTGGACTGGTGATAGAGTGGAATGGTGTCCGTGGCTTTTTGCCTGCATCACAACTTACCGAGGAAAAATATCCGAAGGTGCTGAGCCGTGACAAAGATAGTATTTTAAATGAACTTAAAAAATTTGTGGACACCAAGATGATGGTTACTATAGAGAGTGTTGACCCCGACAATGACACTATTATTTTTTCAGAACACAAAGATGGTGTGGCCCACAAAAAATCTGAAGGGGTGTCTCGTAAGCAAAAAGAGGACTACAAGGTAGGGGATGTTAAGAATGGTATTGTTACTGGCGTGGTTGATTTTGGTGTTTTTGTTACGATTGATAATGCTGTTGAGGGATTGGTGCATATCTCTGAGATGGATTGGGGGCTGGTCGATGATCCGAGAAAGTTCTGCACGGTCGGCAATCAGGTGCAAGTGAAAATTATTGATGTTGAGGGCGATAAGTATTCGTTTTCTTTTAAGGAGTTGCACAAGAATCCGTGGGAAGAGATCCATGAGCGGCACAAGGTCGGCGATACGGTTTCTGGTGTGGTGATTAAGTATGGCGCGTTCGGCGCGTTTGCGTCCATCAAGGCCGGCGTTTCGGGTTTGGTGCATATTTCAAATTTTGCTGACGAGAATGACCTCCGAAATTCATTGGAAATCGGTAAGACATACGAATTTGTTATCACTAACCTTGAGCCGCGTGAGCAGAAACTTACCTTAGTTCCAGAAGATCGATATCGTTCAGGCGCAGGATCAGGTGCTCAGACGGTGGGAGGGTCGGCGTAGTGCCATCTTGCCTGTTAGGACACTTCCTTGCGCAATGCTTCGTGCGCCGGTAGTTGGTTGAGCAGTATGCCTGGCAGTGTTTTGTGTACGGTGCTGACAATGGTATCCATGGCATGTGGCGGTATTTTTTCTAACACATACTTTTTGAGATCCTTGCCGTCTTTTCCAACCCCTATTCGCAAACGAAAGAATGCGTTGGTGTGTAGTACCTCTGCGACTGACGCAACGCCATTATGTCCGCCTGGGCTTTTGTTATACGCTAGGCGAATTGATCCAACCGGTAGTGCAATTTCGTCGTGTACCACCACCAGTCGTTTTGGCTCAATCTCCAATAATGCTTCACGCATATCCTGTCCTGTTTCGTTCATAAAGCCATCACTTACCATGCAGGTAATGTGGTGTGGGCCGAGTAGCAGAGAAGCAACCCTCCCTTTTGCTACATAGTGCCATTTGCAACCGTCTTTACACGCTAATCCCTCAACTAAATCTTTGCCGATGTTATGCCGTGTGCCGTGATACTCTGGCGGGTTTCCTAATCCCAGAAATAAGAAGTCCATACAGTGGTAGTATAGTACCTTTTGTGCAACTTATCGTCGCACAGGAGGCAACCCGCTACCGGTGGTGCAAACAAACAGCGTCGTGGTGTCTTTCGCTCGGTGTAGCAACACTCATAGGTAACAAGTTGCTCACGGCAACTTCTTTTCCCTGTATTTCTTGCATGTAGCCATACTCAAAACTGACTGGTGTTGCAATTAAATATTGAATGTAACGCTCCCCAACTTGACAGAATTCCTGATTTAGGGTGATTTCTATGCTATACTGTTACCTGTTTACTTGGTGTATATGAACAACACAGTAACACAGAACACTGCCACAGCAAAGAAGGCGGGGTGGTATGGGGTAGACATAACTAAAACAATTGTTATGACTGCTGGCATCGTATCCGCTATTTTTGTATGGTTCTTTGGTTTCCGCCCTTTTCTGGTAAACGGTATATCAATGTATCCATCATTTAATGCCTCTTTTGTTGCTGCTTCCGAATCGTCATCGCTTATAGCGGGTGATTATCTTATTATTGATGCGTTTTCTTATCGTTTTTTGGAAGATCCACAACGATTTGATGTGATAGTCGCAAAAAGTCCTATTGAACCAGGGAAACACCTCTTAAAACGAATCATTGGGCTCCCAAATGAGCACATTCGGCTTTCTGATACTACTATTGAGGTTACCACCGCTGATAACACCTCTTTCACCCTGCACGAGCCGTATATTAATCAGGAGCAATTGCCGTTGTATAAAAATCAGACCATACAATTAGGTGGCGATCAGTACCTCATCCTTGGTGACAACCGGATGAACAGCTTGGATTCTCGGGTGTGGGGGGCGCTCACGAAAGATCGCATCATCGGACGGGTGGTGTTGCGCCTCTACCCTTTTGATGAGGCGGCGGTGTTGCCGGGAAATGTTGACCTGTACCCATCTCATGTGTTATAATATATTGTATTATGCGGTCCTTTACTATCACCCCTGAAAAATTCTTTGATAAGGCACATAAGATTGCCGGTCTTTACGGTTTTGGACCAATTAACGAAGTGTTTAAAGATTACAGACGCATGAAGCGTACGAAAATTACGATGCACAAAAAACCGACTGAAGCGCATTTACAGCATCTCTCTCTCATATTACGGTTCTATTTTGAACGGGCACTGCATACCTATGAGTATGAGCCGATGTTTCTCTTTCACAGCAATGTAGATAAAGACACTAAGTCAGCGGTTACTCGATCAAAAAAACCTGGTGATACCTACTTTACGCTTACTGTTGTGGGGGTGCGCGATTCGTATGCTGAGGCCTTGCTCCTCTCCTGTGCCAGCCACATCTTTCGCTCACTGAAGTCGGATGCCTATCGCATTCGCATTAACTCGATGGGTACTGCTGACGATTCAAAACTCTATTTCTCAAAGTTGGCGAAGACACTCCGCAAGGTGAAGAAAAACATAGATCCCGCATGTCAAAAACTCCTCGGCGAAGACAGAGTTTGTGAAGTGCACCCTCGTCTGTATGCTCCCGAGCATGTTGGTGTGTCGGAGTACATCACGCCGACACTACGACTGCTCTCAGAAAAGGCGCGGCAACATTTTGAGCGGGTTATAGAATATCTGGAAGCACACCAGCTACCCTATGAACTCGCACCCGATGTTGTTGAACTTACCCGGTACGGGATTCACACCGCTTTTGAAATCAATGATGAGCACTCGCCGTTGTATGCTCGTGGTGCCCGCTATGACACCCTGCCCTACCACCTTTACCGTCGCAAAATACCGACCACCTCAATAACCATTACCCTCCCCGAAAAAGCGGTTGGCACGCATCAGCCAAAATCTCGTCCAAGAAAGCCAAAAGCGTTCTTTTTTCACACTGGTGAAACAGCGCGCCTGCGTTCTCTCGGTGTCATCTCTCAGCTCTATGAGGCAAATATCCCCGTGGCTCACCGCCTCCACTATACCAGGGTTGCTGACCAACTTAACGATGAGGCACGATCGTACCCTTACACCATTGTTTTTGGGCAGGAAGAGGCCGAAAATAATGTAATTTGTATCCGAAAAACTGATACCAGGGCATCCAGAATGGTAGATTTGACCGAAGAATCCCTCCAAACAGCCCGAGAATTCCTTAAAAAATAAGGGTTTTTTGGTGTAGCGAGGACCACCTCATCGCTGAGGAGCTCAGGGTCCATCTAGGCCCTGAGTCAATCCTCATCTTCTCCACCCGCCCGGAGATTGAGAGGATGCATTTCGAGATTAAAGGCACCATCCTCTTCGAACCAGATCGCAGTGGTTTGGGAGGGGTCGCAATAGGTGGCCCCTATCACCCCCACCATCTCCATGAGGTGTGGGACATTGGAGGGCTTGCCGAATTTATTTCGGCAGGTGCCTCGCGCGCCGAGAAGGCGCAGGAACTCCTCACGACGGAGATAGACGCCGCTCAATAGGCGCGTCTAGATACAGAACCAACACCCGGTTTAGGTGTTGGTTTTTTTTTGTACTTAAAACCCCTCAAGATAGAGGTGTTTTTGCTGTTTTTGGGGTGGCTTTGAAACTTGCGTTTTTTGCTGTTTTATGATATTATATCATTATGTATAATTTGTGATGGAGGTAGGGGTTTTGTGCATATCCCCCGCTTTGAACATTACAAATTACAAAGAACTTCGCCCTCCTCAAAGAGAAGAGGGCATAAAGATGGCAAGCGAGTGCTTGCCAGGAGGAAAAGAAATGAAGAGAATGATTGCGATCGCAGCCTTGATGCTCACTGCGGTGACCGTCGTGGCCTTTTCCGCACTTGATGCGGAAACCCAGACAGTATCAGCAGCAGCTTTGCTGCTGCTAAGTTCCGCACTGATCATGGTGCGGAGTTACGAAAACTCGTTTTTCCCCCGCATGGGAGGGGGGATCCTTGGTCTGCTCGCCCTACTTCTGGCGGCTGGATTTGTCGGATTTGGCTGGACACCTTCTTTGGTGTTCGGCCAGATGGAAGCGG
Source organism: Candidatus Kaiserbacteria bacterium (assembly GCA_026713605.1). Classification (GTDB taxonomy): domain Bacteria; phylum Patescibacteriota; class Minisyncoccia; order Phycocordibacterales; family JABAAK01; genus JAPPJI01. Next base: position 86,672 of record JAPOOC010000007.1, on the reverse strand, counting down.
TGGTATTCATCATCGCAGCCATGGTGGGTCCGGTGTTGCAGCTCATGGCGCCGGATCCCAAGACCCTTGAGAACATCAAGGGTCTTGAGGAGGACTTAGAGTCCTCCGAAGAGGATCTTGACGCCGCTGAGGCGACCGTTGAAGGTCTGGAGAAGGACCTTCAAGTCGCCAAGGAGGCGGTTGAAACCGCTAAGGCGGAAGCCAAGGTGACAGACGACAAGATCGCCAAAATCGAAGGCGCCCTCCAAGCATCTAACGATGCTTTGGCGGTTGCCGAGAAAACGGCCGCTGAAGCGGTGGAAGCGCGGCACGCTGCCGAGACCGCACAAGCGACGGCAGAAGCCGTCGCGACTCCGCTGCGGGAGCATGCGGAGCGCGCGGAAGCGCACGCTGCCGGCGTGCAAGTCCGCCTTAGCGCTTTTGAAGAGCGCAAGGTGGCGGATCTTGCTGCGGCGGATCTTGCTGCTTCGACGGCAAACCTTGCTGCTGCAAAGCAGCAGGTGGTAGCTCTGCAGGGTACCCTGCAGACCGCCGAGGCGGAACAAGGGCACCTACAAGGTGCCCACCAAGACGCTATCAGCGGTGCTGAGAGCGCTTGGGAGGCCGTTGAAGAGGCGGCGAAAGCCGCCCTTACATCGGAGGCCGCTCTCGCTGAGGCGAAACAGGCGTCCGAAGCGGCAGCGAAGGCCATTGAAAACGGTGTCAAGGTTCTTGATGCCGACGGTCTTGCGAGTGCCCTCTCTGATGCCGAGGCGGCACACGATGAGGCGTCGGAAGGGCTCAGCCGCCTCAACGGCGAGGCACGGAAAGCCGATGTTGCAATCGGTCGCCTCGCTGCTGACCTGCGGCACGCAGAAACGCAAGTTTCTGCCTTGACCGCAGATCTTGATGCGGCAGAGGCCGCACAAGTGGCGGCGAGAGTTTCTGCTGATGAGGCGGCGAAAGTCGCTGAATCAGCAGAAGTTGAAGCGGTTGCTGCTGAGCGTCGCTTCTCCGCCCTCGTCGCTGCTGAGCGGCAGAATACCGAGCTCGGCGTCGCCCTTGAGGCGGCGAATGCTGAGAAATCAGCACTTGTTGCGCAATGCGGCGAGCTGCAGGATGCAGTAAAGGATGCCTTACGGGCGTCCGGCTGCGTCCTTGAACCTCGTCGTCTCGGAGGGGATGACGAGGTCGCCTACTATGCAATCTCTCTCCGTCTGCCACAGGAGACGGAGATTACCTTCGCCGTCCAGATCAGAGACGACGAAGAGGAAGAGGTTCTGTTCCGGACGATTCCAGTCGGAAAGACCCTCTCCGAGGAGTTTGAAGTCGACCGTGGCTTCAACTCCCGCATCCGCATTCTGCCCCCCGGGCAGACCGCGGAACACCTCGGCACCACCGAGATTGTCCCTTACCTGGTGGCGTAAAGCCACCTAGTCCCACCACAGAGGACACCTACCTAATAGGTGTCCTCTTTTTCTATACCTCATTTCCTGCTATACTATAAGCACTATGGCAGATAGTATTATAATGAAAAAACATGCTAATGAAGGGGCGGCATCGTTGTATCGTCGCTTTCTTAAGCATTTTCGTTCATCGGGTATTCAAACTTCGGTGAAACAGAAACGGTTCTATGGCAGGAAGTTGTCAAAAAATATCAGAAGGAAGGACTGTATTAACCGGCTCACAAAACAGGCGACCTATGAGAAAGCACAGCGCGAAGGAAAAATACCGACACCGCACGGCAAGTAGTATGTCGGCGATTGGGCAGGTGCATGTCTTTAATGAAACGGCAGTTCGTGTGCCACGGATGGCTATGACCGCCCTCTACACTGACCTCCTTGCAAAAACTTGCTCGCTTAATATTGTCTGTATTGGTAATGCGTTTTCACAAAAACTGAATAAGGTACACCGTGGGAAAGATGCTCCGGCAAATGTCCTTACCTTTCCGCCGAATGAGGGTGGTGTGGCTGAACTCTACATCAATACCACTTTGGCAGCGAAAACGGCGGAAAAGCACCATATTTCAATAAAAAAGCAGATCCTCTTTCTCTGTATCCACGGCATGCTGCATCTTCTCGGCTATCGGCATGGTGTGCAAATGGAGATGCTGGAGGATAGATATATTACAATGTATACATAACCTGAGAACATTGTATGAAACAGCGGGAAAGAAACATCGTTTCGATGGATGTGGGCAATATGCACATAAAAGTGTTGGTTGGTTCGTATAGCGAGCCCGTGCAGTTGTCTAAACCATTTTTTGAGCTGCAGGGAGCGACAGTGCCTATGCAAGGAATATCAAGGCAGGGTGTCGTCACCCATAAAAAAAATCTTACGCACACTATGCGCAGAGCGCTGGATGCACTGTCTTCTTTTTCGGGTTACGACATTGACGAGATGCTACTCTCTTATACCCATCCGGATATTTGTTTTTTCAAGAAAACAATCGGTTTGCAGGATATACAAAGTAGAAGCAGTGTTCACATTACCGAGCAATGGTTAGCTACTCAGAAAGAAAAGATACAAGAACGCATCCATCGGACACATCGGCATAAAAAATGCGCCTATTTTGCCATTGTCTCTCTCATTGCGGATGGTGAGGAGATTTTGTATGATCCGTATGAGTTTACTGCGACGAAGTCGTTGCACTTGACCTATGTATACCTCTTGGCGCCAGGGGCTTTTTTGGGTGCCTTGCTGGAGAGTGCTGAGCATATAGCGGCGATTCGTATGGCGCAACCAGCAGCGATTATTAACGGTGCGCTGTTGTCAGATCGACAGAAAGAGCAAGGTGTTGTGGTGTGTGATATTGGCACTGAATTTACCAACATCACCATATACCAGAACGGCGTGCCGGCAGGTGTGCGTGTTTTGCCATTTGGTGGTAACACCATCACGAATGCCATAGCGCTGTTAAAAAAGGTTTCGCCCGAGGAGGCGGAGCAGTATAAGTTGGCTCTTACCACTGAAGATTCGCCGCTTAAAAAACAAGATGTGCAACGGATTAATAAAAAAATTACCCTCACTTTAAAAAAATGCCTGCTTCCCTACCTCAAGGAAATAGATGCTCAAAAAGATTTTCCTGGTGGTGTTATGTTGCTCGGGAAGGGGTCGCTTTACCCTGCTATGGATGTGCTTGTAGAAAAAGCGATTGGTCTGCATTCATTTTATGCGAAAACACCGTATCATATTCAAAGTCAGCGACACACCCATCAGACAGCATGGCACACCGCATATGCGGCACTCTGTGGTGCGGTTGCTCGGCAGGACCATGGTTCTGCTGTGTACTACGAGAAACCCTCTTTTTTAGAGAAAATTATGGGGGTTTTACACACAGCACTAAAGATATTGCGATGATGTTGGTTGGATGATTTGCTGTTTTTGGTGTGCGGGTGTATAGTAATAGTACGATATGAAAAAAGTCATTCCACCGGAAAGTGAAACTTTTGCCAGAATCCGTGTTGTCGGCATTGGTGGATCCGGAAAAAATGCTACTAACCACATGATCAAGGTTGGTATACCTGGTGTTGAGTTTATTGTTGCAAACACTGATTCGCAGGATTTACAACAATCAAAAGCGGAGCGAAAGGTGCACCTTGGTAAACGCTCAACGCAGGGGCTTGGTACTGGCATGAATCCGATGCTCGGCAGGGCATCCGCTGAGGAGTCGCTCTCTGAAATTAACGAGGTCATTAAGGGTGCGGATATGATTTTTATCGCCTGTGGTATGGGAGGTGGCACTGGTACCGGGGCAGCACCAGTTATTGCGAAGGCGGCGCAGGATTTGGGTATCCTTACCGTCTCAGTTGTTACGAAGCCCTTCACCTTTGAAGGCGGTAAACGGAAGCAGATTGCTGAAGAGGGCTTACTTGAGTTGGCACAAGCCACTGATGCTATGGTAACAATACCAAATGATAACATTCTCACCATTGCCGCTGATGATACCACTATGGCAGATGCATTCACTCTGAGTGATGAGATTTTATCGCAGGCGGTGAGTGGTATTGCTCAGTTGATTATGAAGCCCGGAGACATCAATATTGACTTTGCTGATATTCGCGCAATCCTTGAGAATTCTGGCGCATCACTCCTTGGTCTTGGGTCAGGTCGAGGCGCCAACAAGGCGGAAATAGCGGTTACGCGGGTTATTTCTTCTCCACTGCTGGAAGTGTCTATCAACGGTGCGCAACGGGCACTCTTTTCTATTGCGTCCCGCACCCGATCGGATGTTACTATGCGTGAAGTTCAAACTGTTGCGGAGCAAATTTCTGGAGCCGTTGATCCGAACGCAAAGATTATTTTCGGCACCTCTACCGACAAGGACATGAAGCAAGGGGAGATGCGTATTACGTTGATAGCGACTGACTTTAAAGAGCGAGAGTCGGAGGTGCAGGATAGTTCTGATACGGCTGTGCATACTGAGCAGGATGTGCCTGTTGCACCGGCACAATCGCCTGCACCTGCACCACCTAAAAAAGTTGTGCCGATACAGTCGTCCGCCCCTGCGCCACCACCAAGACCAGCGTCAGTCCCTGAGCGCTTGAGTGACTATACTGCTCCTGGCAGTGCTGGCTCATTTGATGCGGACACCTCAGATGATGCTATACTACTTGATGATGAGTATGTGACAGATGCTGAGCAGGATACTAAAAAACCAGGATGGAAAAAATTTTGGAACAAGTATTAGATACAGTTATTATCGGCGGCGGTCCTGCGGGTACTGCAGCAGGAGTATATGCAGCTCGGAAGCAGTTGAAAACTGTGTTGATTGCGGAATCGTTTGGTGGTCAGAGCGTTGTCTCCGCTGACATTAAAAACTGGATCGGCACACCGAGTATCAGTGGTGCTGACCTTGCTGAATCATTTAAAGCTCACTTGCAAGAATATGTTGGCGACTGGTTTTCTGTTGTTGAGGCACGAGTAGCATCAATAACGGAAGAGGGCGGTGTATTTACCGTTATGCTCGCAAATGGTGACACCCTCTCCGCAAAAACCATTCTCCTGGCAACTGGCTCCACCAGACGCAAGTTGGCAGTGCCGGGTGCTGATCTGTTTGAGCACAAAGGACTTACCTACTGCGCCTCTTGTGACGGCCCACTTTTCGCGGGCAAAGATGTTGCTGTTATTGGTGGCGGTAACGCTGGCTTTGAAACCGCTGCGCAGCTCCTTGCGTATGCAAAAAGTGTTACGCTCCTGCACCGTAGTGCTGAATATAGTAAAGCAGATGCGATCACTGTTAAAAAGGTGCTCTCACACCCGAATATGACCGGCATTACCGAGGCGGAAACAGCGACGGTATTTGGCGAATCATTGGTGCAAGGACTTACCTATAAAAAAGATAGCGAGGAACATACCCTTGCCGTTGAAGGTATCTTTGTTGAAATTGGTCTTATTCCTTCAACAGACATTGTTAAAGACCTTGTTACCCTGGACCCTGTCGGCAGAGTATCTGTTGATCCAAAAACACAGCAGTCATCTTGCGCTAACATTTGGGCAGCTGGTGATTGCACTGATGGTCTCTTTCACCAAAATAACATCGCTGCTGGTGATGCGGTCAAGGCCGTGGAGCACATCTACCTCACCCTCCATACGCAATAGTGGCGATGGATATATTTATTTTCTTTATGCAGTGTTGTTTTTTTCAAGACGATACGTGACCCGGGCAAGGGTTATGAGTGGGTATGGATATTTTTCATCGCAGTGTTCGTAGAGGGGTTTGAGGCGTTCGTCGGTGTGTTTTTTGATTGCTGTGTGTATCTCTTGATATATTTCGTCCCAGTTTTTTGGGAGGAGATGTTTGATGTCGCTGCTCTGCAAGGCATTGTTTGCAACCAGTATTTCTATGTGCGTGAGTATTGTTTTCTCCTGGATGGCACGAGTGATGACGATCTCTTCCAATGTTTTTCCGTCCTGGAGCATTTCTAAGGTCGTGGTGTAGGTGTCTTTTTTTAGTGGCTTGCTTATGGGGGCTGTTGTCGCAACGCTTTCTCCCTGCACTTCCTCAGGCGTTGCGCCGGCAAATGCTACTTCTGCCTGCTCACTCGCCTGTTTATATAACCGGTCTTGCTCTTGTATCATTGGTGCAATAGCCAGTGATTTTGGTGTGATGCCACCAACAAGGCGTAGTCCCGCTAAGCTGCGTACCCGGGAAAGTGCGACATACCCCTGCCCTTCCACGAATACCCGGGAGAGGTTTATTTCTGCTGCGTCCAGCGACGCTCCCTGACTTTTATGTATGGTGATAGACCATGCGAGTCGCAGTGGCACTTGTCGGAGGGCGGCGATTCGCTCACCGCCGTCGTGCATTTCCCACAGCATATGTTCGGCGACGATGGTTTTTCCATCAAAGGTTTCTATGATTGGCAAATCACCTTCTCGGCTAAACCCAGTTACTGTACCCAGCGTGCCGTTGACGAATGATTGTTGCGGGTCATTTTTTGTGAACATCACTACCGCACCTTCTTTTATAGACAACACTTCTGGCGACATGCACCCTTTCACCATCGCCTCAACCACTGCCCTTGGTCCATCTTTTTCCATAGTGAACACGCGCCGCTCCCCCGACAGTGCTTCAAGTCGTGCAGTGTTGTCTTGGTCTACTTCGCGGTTGTGTGCATGGAGCATTGTCGGCTCTTGCATGCCGTTTGCAATGCTGTCCTGCTCCTGTAGGAGGGTGTAATGTTCGTCGGATAGCGTGCCGTTCCGTATTGCGCGCAATAGATCAAGAAATGCGTTGTCTTCCTGTCGATGTTGCTCGGTAAGGTAACATACCTGTAGCCCTGCCCGACTCCATACTTCTGCTGTAAATGCATATGGCGTATTGCTATCTCGTGATACTGGTGGTAGCTGGAAAAAATCGCCAACGAGTATAATTTGCACGCCACCAAATGGGCGGGTGTCCATTCGTGCTGTGCGGAGCAACACATCTAGTGCATCTAATATCTTGCCGCTCAGCATAGACACCTCATCGATAATCAGCACCTCTGTCTCGGACATTCGTTGCACACTTCTCCCTTTTTGCATAATTTGTTCAATGTCCTCCTGCCCCAATGTTTCTTTCACCCCTATACCACTCCACGAGTGTATCGTCCTGCCTCCTATATGACTTGCTGCAATACCGGTGGATGCTGTTACTGCAACTTCTTTCCTTTTTTTCTGTAGCCACGCAACATAGTTACTGATGGTGTGGGTCTTCCCTGCTCCGGGCTCACCGGTCAGAAAAACATTGCTGCCTGATTGTAATACTGCCATTGCGCATTTTTGATCCATACTACCGATAGTATATAGACACATCACTGACCATGCAAGGTTTACTGTACACCTTAATAACTCTCTAATTTTTTTACTTCAGTGTGCGCTCGCAATTTTTCAAGTGCACGGGATTCTATTTGTCGCACTCGCTCACGGGTTACCTTGAGCTCTGTCCCTATCTGTTCTAAGGTGTGCTGTATACCATCCTCCAATCCGTGTCGCATTTCTATTACCTGCCGCTCTCGCGGCGAAAGATCTTTTAGGATGCCCTGTATCTGATCTTTTAAGATGTCCTTTGATACCATTTTTTCCTGTGTTTCCTGATCGTGATCTTCAACGGTGTCAGATATGCGCGTATTGCCCTCTTCATCGTTGCTACCGCCTAGCGGTCGTTCCAACTGCACAATGTCCTGTGATATTCTTCGTATCATATATACTTTTTCCGGGTCAATGCCAAGTTCGGTTGCCACCTCTTGTACTGTTGGCGTGCGTCCTAGGTCTTTTTCCAGCTGCACCATCGCCTTTTGGTAGCGTTGTGTTGTTTCAGACATGTGTACTGGTATACGAATTGTTCTTGACTTATCTGCCAAACCTCGGACAATTGATTGTTTAATCCACCATGTCGCATAGGTTGAAAATTTGAATCCGCGTTGTGGTTCAAACTTATCAACTGCTTTGTACAGCCCTTCTGATCCCTCCTGCACTAGATCAAGCAAACTTAGATCCCGACTTCTTCCGGCGTAGTTTTTTGCAATGGAAACCACTAATCGCAAGTTAGCGGTTGCCAGTTTGTTACGCGCTTCCAGCCCTTCATTCAAAATCTTTCTTTCCTTTGCTGGTGTCAATCGTTTTTTATCTCGCTTTTCCAGTATGTCCCTTCGCGCCATTATTTTCTTGCCGAGCTCTTGTTCTTCTTTTGCGCTGAGCAATGGGTACCTTCCAATATCTCGTAGATACATTTGTATAGAATCATATGAGGATGAATCAAATTCAGGGAATCGCGGGTCTGATTCCAGGTTAACTTCCTGTAACAACCCTTCGTTTTCTACCAAGTCAACACAACTTGTTTTTAATACTTCTTCAATGCAACTCCACACATTACCTGTGTTATCACACTCTTCTAGCCCGACATACTCTAACACTTCCTCTGATGTGACATATCCCTTGCTCTTACACTTGTTGACCATGGCTTTAATTTTTTTCTTGTACTTATCTGGAATTGAGTTGTACAGATTTTTTTCCTGCTGTGCGGTGTCAATCAAGTCCTCGAGTATTTCTACCGGTTTGGTGTGTTGCGTTTTTCGACCTGTTTTTTTGGTGGCACTCTTTTTCTTTTTACTGCGCGCCGGGCGTCTTTTTACCATCCGCCCTTTCTGCTTAACTGCTGATTTTCTTTTTTTACTTACCTTTTTTTTCATTGTTTTCTTTTGGAGGCATCGCTACGATTACTGTGTTTTTATTGTATCATGTCGCCTCTTTTACACCTCTGCCATTTCTGGAAAACTTCTGGAAAACATTTTCTCATTTTTTCTGCCTATTCTGCCTATCGGCTTAAAATCTTTTCTTTCATCTGATACTTTGCTTTTTACGATTATTGACAAAAAAATATTCTATTGTTTGAAAAAATAATATCCCCTCGGTTGACCGAGGTTTGTAATATAAAAATTAAAACGCTCTTTGTCTAACCGAGGGGTTATGAGAACACCCTCTTTGCTTTCTTTCAAAAAAGAAAAAAGTGTGGTGTTTAGAAGGATGCTATTGCTGCTGCCCCGAGCAGATCATCCTTCATGGTGGTTTTCGACCACAGACAGCACTTCTGTTGTTGCTGTCATTTTTGTGGCTTTCGGCCACGCTGTAATTCAAGATGTTTGAATTACTTAGAGCACTTCTCATTTGTGCATGGAAGTACTTTTGAACAGTAGTGTGTGTTGTGTTACATTGTAGTTTTCTTACAATGTTAATTTTAAGGAACAGTTTGTGAGAAATATTTTTCTCACAAAGGATCAATTGGCAGGGTAACCAAGCTCTGCCATCTGGCGTTGCGCCAGCGTTATGGCAGATGCGTGCGGTTATTTTTGTGCCTTTTTATTACCTCTGGGTAGAGCTATTTACACCTTACTGACGATTGCTTTTTGCAGTCCTCAAGTTTGCATAATGCTTCTTCCCTAGAAATTGTAATTTTTCTTCAGGCAATATACATTCCCTGTCTACTGTATATAGTAGACCATACATTGTTCTTTTGACAATGCTGTGTGGAAAACTGGATGGCTTCTTTATTATCTTCTTCAAATACCTTATGATTACAAATGCTATTGTGTACTCCCTCGTATCCCTTTTCTTGTTTCAGAGTATACTATAATTACACATATTGCCATCTTAGCTCAGTCGGTAGAGCACTCCCATGGTAAGGGAGAGGTCGCCGGTTCAAATCCGGCAGATGGCTCTTGCATCTGGGTGTCTGATTTTCTTTTGTGGTATACTGAGGATAATCTACGCTTATGAGTATTCAATTTATTACCCAGGTGGTACAGGTTACCAGTGCTATTTTACTTATCATTGCCATCCTTCTGCAGCGAGGTGAAGCTAATGTTGGTAGCGCGTTTGGTGGTGGTGACATTTCTGAAACCGGCAATGCGAAACGACGCGGTTCAGAAAAAATAGTGTTTATAGCGACTTTCGTTATTGCGATACTTTTTGTCGCCAGCGTTATTTTTCCACTTGTAACGATTTAGTCAACACCTTGCCACATACCGTTTATAGTTCATGCAAGCCGATTTACAATCACGGTATACTGCAAGAGAGTATGATGTGTTGGTTTTTTTATTTACTATAATACAATGAAGTCGTTCATATCATTTTGCCCTCATCCGGGTATGTACAAAAAGTTGCCTCCGTCCGATGCCTGCATCATTCTCATCCTTATGGGTGTTCTCTTTGTCCAGCTTGTGTTTCTTCTTACCGCCCTTAACACTACCTTTCTCTATGAAACAACTATTCGTCGCGGAGAAATTGATGAAGGTGTTGTTGGTGTGCCGGTGTATAAAAATCCTCTTTATGCAAATAACGCTGCGGAGAAAGATATTGCGGCGTTGATGCATGCTGGCTTGCTTCAGCGTGATCTCAGTGGTGGTTTCGTTCCACATCTTGCTCAGTCGTGGAAACAAGAAAGTCCGACTCGATACTTATTTACACTCAGAGAACATGCATCGTTTCACGATGGCTCCCTCATAACCACAGCGGATGTCCTTTATACCGTCGGCATGCTTCAACAGGAGCAAAAATATAAGAGTCCGCATCATGCAGCATGGGTCGGCGTTGCGGTTGAGGCGGTGGATGACATCACACTCATTGTTACTGTTCCGGAAGGCAATCTCCATTTTCCTGGACAATTTACCATCCCCATTCTCCCTGAACACATCTGGAAAAAAATACCGACTGACAAGCGGCGCAATTACAACGGGTCAGGAGTGCACATCGGTGCAGGACCATACAAGTACAGCCAGGAATCTGTGACTCTTGACGAGCGTCCCACCAGCATAACCTTGGAAGAGTTTTCTAGTTATGTTCTTGGCAGACCTTTTATTAAAAAAATTACCCTGCACTTTTTTGTTGATGTTGTTGACCTCCTCCGGGCATATGAAGTTGGCACCATAGACAGTGTCTATGGTATTGCTGGTGGCGAAGTGGGATCTCTTCTTAAACAGAAAAAGGAAGAGCAGGGTCGACTTCATACCGCTAACACCAATCGTGTCTTTGGTGTATTCTTCAATGCCGAAGACGGGCGGATCCTTCAGGACTCTTTCCTTCGCAGTGTTCTTTCTCGGTGGGTTACCCGGGAGTCCATTATTTCCCAAGTGTTTCATACCTATGCCAACCCTATACAACACCCTCTCCCAACTGATGTTATGTTACCAGAGCAGGTTGTACCGCTGGAAGACATCAAGCAGACACTGGAAGACATTGGCTGGAGATTTGAGTCCGCCACCGGATACCGTGAACGAGACGGCGTCCCATTCAAGATCTCTTTTGTTGTTCCAAATATCGATGAGGCGCAACAGATAGCGGACATTCTTGCGGATGGATGGCGACGACTTGGCATTGCTGTGACGATACATACTATTACAGAAAAAGAGGTTTCCGACACTATACAAAAAAAGGAATTTGATGCTATGCTCTATGGTTATGAAGCCAACACGGTGAACGATTTGGTTGCCTTGTGGAAATCTGGGGATCGGGAAAATCTTGCCTCAATCACCAGCTTTGGAAGTCCGATACTTAACGACCTCCTTACTGGTCTTGAACAATCAACCCCCTCACAGCGCTTTCTTGAGCAGTTATCCCAACCTCCTCATGACAGTTGGCGGGATATGGTGTATACTGCTATCAAGGTAGAGATGATGAAAAATGTTCCGGCAATTTTTCTTTATTCGCCTCACTTTCTCTATATACTGCCGCAGCGTGTTGAAGGGGTTGGTTTGCAAAAAGGGCAGCGACGACTCGGCAGAATAACGGATTCGAGTGATCGATTTACCAATGTGCACAAGTGGCATATACAGCGAGAGAAAGTGTGGAAACCTTTTGTTGAGAACTAACTAACTACAGATTCATGGCAATACCAAAAAGAAACTACAGACAATCACGCCCGTCACACATAAAAAGCAAAACAGTCGACACCAAAAAACCAAAAAAAGTATTTATTCCTAAACCAAACAAAGGTGAGATTCGTACGCTTGTGTTTGGTGGCATATCAGAGATTGGCAAAAATATGTACGGCATTGAGTACAATAACACCATTGTGCTATTGGAGTGTGGCACTATGTTCGGCGAGAGCAGCACCCCTGGTGTCAATGCTGTTATGCCGAATATCCAATACCTCAAAGATAGGAAGCAAGATGTCAAGGCGCTGATCGTTACAGATGCCTCTATGAAGCATATTGGTGCTATTCCGTATGTTACTCGTGCTTTGGGAGACCCTGTGCTGTACACCAGAAAACTTACTAAGGCCATTATAGAAAACCACCAGAATACGCTCCGCGGAACATTGCATGTGTCATTTCACGAAGTGGAAAAAGCGGAGTCAGTTGTTGTCAACGACGATGTTACCCTCCACTTCTTTGGCATTGCCGACAATGCGCCGAGTACGCTTGGTGTGCTTATAGAGACCCCTTCTGGCTGTATTGCTTATACTGGCAACCTTAAGGTCAGTCACAACAAGGAAATCATTCGTGCTGAAGAGGAGGAGGCGTTCAAAGCGGCGAAAGAGAAAGATGTTATTCTTTCTCTTGCTGATTCGGTTGGATCAGAACGCCCGGGCTTTGCCATAACCGACCATGAGATAGTTGAAGAGGTTGACCAGATGATGCAGGAAGCGCCGCACCGTGTACTGATACCGCTCTTTCCGTCTCAAATAAAGAGGAATGCAATGCTATTGGAAAAAGCGTTCCGGGCTGGTAAAAAAACTTATGTGGAAGGTGCGTTGCTTTTGGAAAACCTTCAAACTGCCTCGGAACTTGGTATCATGCAAATGCCAAAGGAGTCCCTTATTCCTATTCAGGAGATGAAAAAAGATGATGATTCTGAGGAGGTGTTTATTGCTTTTACTGCTGAAGAAAATGAAATTTGTGAAGCGTTGGAGAGCATATCTCGTGAAAGTTACCGCCACACTTCTGTTATCACAAAAGATACTATTATATTTCCTTCACCGATGATTTCTGCGAATGCGCAAGCGACACAGAATCTTAAGGATCGTCTTTCCCGCCTTGGTGCGATTACCCGATCGTACAATACCAGCGATGTTAAGGGTAGCGGACATGCCAACAAGAGTGAGCTTCGCTGGATGCACCAACTTCTTAATGCGAAGTTCTTCATCCCTGTTCAAGGTTATCACTACATGCTTAATGCACATACGCACATACTCCGTGAACTCGGCATGTCGCAGGATTCTTTTGCTGTGCCGGAAAATGGTTCAATAATAGATGTCAGCCCTGATGGTAAGGTTATTAAAAAACAGAAGCAGCGAATGGAAACTACCGCCGTCTCTGTTGATGGTCATACTCTTTCTCCGGTACAGGATGTTGTCGTGCAGGACCGAAATACTCTCTCACAAGAAGGCATCTTTATTATTATCGTCTTTATTGACCGAAAAACCCTTGAGGTTAAAAAATCTCCTGACATTATTTCTCGTGGCTTTATCTATTTACGCGAGTCACAGGACCTTATTGCCCGTGTCCGTATCGTTATCAAGAAAGCCGCTGAAAAAGAGGCGAAGGAAACTGGTAGGGTTGAGATTGATAAGATGAAAAAGGCAATACAAAAAGAGGTGCAGACCTTTTTGGTAAATGAGACCAACAAGCGACCGATTGTTGTTCCGGTTATATTTACCCAATAATTACATTACATAATGCGTATGGCAGAAACAAAGAAACCTACAACTACTAAAAAAGTGATCGAGCGTACCAGTGCTGGCAAGAAGGCATCTTCCAAAAAGAGTGCGTCAAAAAAAACCTCTGGATCAGGTGATGTCAAAAAACAAAAGGTCTCCTCTGGACTTTATCAAAAGCCACTTCGACGGCAAGGCGGACTTATCGGGTCGCGTGAGCTCACCACCAACTACGATGCCGAGTCGACACTCAATATTCCGCGACAGGAAAAAGACGCTGTCCGTATTTTATTTTTTGGCGGTGTCGGAGAAATTGGGAAAAATATGTATGGTATTGAGTATGAAGATGAAATTTTGTTGCTTGATTGTGGCATGAAGTTTGCACAGAACGACACGCCCGGTATTGATTTTATTGTTCCAAACATTCAATACCTTGAGGAGCGAAAAGAAAAAATAAAAGGGTTGGTGATATCGCATGCCCACCTTGACCATATCGGCGGTATATCAGTTGTTCTGAATAGAATTGGTAACCCTCCAATTTTTTCCCGGAAATTAAGTATTGAACTTATTAGAAACAGACAGAGTGAATTTGAGAGTAAGGAACCCATCGTTTACCACGAGGTGGAGAAAAGCACTGTTCTCACTCTTAGTGAAAATCTTATCCTCACTTTTTTTTCTGTTACCCACACCATCCCTGATGCAATGGGTATTGTTATAGATACCCCGCTCGGCGCGATTGTATTTACTGGTGACCTTAAACTTACTCACGAAGATGGTGTTGTCGGCCCTGAGGAGGTTAAGGAGTTTGCCGCCATTAAGAAGAAAAATATTCTTCTCACCATGGCGGACTCAACAAACGCAGAGCGACCTGGCTTTTCTCTCCCCGAGAAACGCGTGGTGGAAACCATTGGTAAAATCATCAAAGAGACCAAAGGTCGTGTTATTCTTTCCGCATTTTCAACGCAGATAGAGCGTACTATCAGAATTATTGAGCACGCTATTGAAAGTGGCAGGAAAGTGATAGTGCAGGGTAGGTCAATGATAACCAACCTCACCATTGCTTCTGAGTTGGGGCTGCTAAAAGTTCCGCTCACCGCCATTATTCCTGTTGAAAAAATGGGGGATTACCCGAAAGAGAAACTTCTTGTGCTTGCAACTGGTGCTCAGGGAGACAATTTTACTGCAATGGACAGAATGTCCCGTGGCACGCATCGGCATCTTAAGCTGGATAACAGAGACACGGTTGTTTTTTCCTCTTCAATTATTCCCGGCAATGAAGAGCCGGTGCAGAATTTGAAAGATCGTCTTTCTAAGCTTGGTGTTGACCTTATTACCTACCAAACCAGCGATGTCCACTCTAGTGGGCATGCAAACCGAGATGAACTTAAGTGGATCCACGAGAATATTGATGCGACATTTTTTACTCCTATTCACGGCTACCACTTTATGCTCTCTGCGCATGCCCAAATACTTCGTGATATTGGTATGCCTGAAGAAAATATTATTCTTCCGAACAACGGATCTATTGTGGATATCAGTCCTGACAGTAAGTCAATTACGATGCAGGATTATACTATGCCGACAGAGGTTGTTGTTGTGGATGGTAATGCTGTCGGCACCGCACAAGATGTTGTCCTCAATGACAGAATCACCCTTAAAGAAGAGGGTATTTTTGTGGTGATTGTTCTTATCAATAAGCGGCTCAAAAAGGTGAAAAAATCTCCTGACATTATTTCTCGTGGCTTTGTGTACCTCAAAGAGTCGCAGCCACTCATTAACCGGTCTCGTATGATAGCGCGTCGTTCTGTGGAGCGATCCCTTCGTCGCAACAAAATGATAAACTTGGACGCCATTAAACGAAATCTTGTTCGTGAGACCCAAAACTACCTCTATTCAGAAATGAAGAAGCGTCCCATTATCGTTCCTGTTATTTTTGCTTCTTAGTATACTCAGGTAAGAACCTTGCAAGGCATCCAGTGGTTATTTTTACTTGTTGATGGCACCTGCTACTGACATCCATCTCTTGAATCCGTTGCCCGAAATCCTACCAGCCCTGTTTGAAACACATCAATGCTTTGCCGGTACCCTTCTTCGGTAATGAATACAATACGCACTCCCTCATATTTTTCTGACATCCGAGATGTTGCTCCGTTCGGTTTTGTATCTGCATATTGGTATGTTTCTTTGTCACCGGAAACCGTTACCGGTATGATGTTTGTGTGTACTTCTCGACTTGGCTGTTCAACGGAAAAATGGGCATCAAAATTGTTTCGTTTTATCTGTGCTGCACTGTACCCTATTACCACCGGGTTTGGCTCATTGCACAACATAGAATTGGTTGCACATCCTGTATCGCCCTGCAAAGTTACTTGCTCTCGCGTGTACTGCGGGGAGTTCCCCTCATCAATAAAGCACACATCAATGAAGTACCGTTCGGATGTTTCTAGTGCGACCTGCCTTGATCCTGGCACGATAGAGTCCCGACCTAAGGCGAAGTTAGACCCTTCTGTAAAACTTGTGAATGCTCCTGGTGCTTTTTCAAGCCGAACGCTTTTCAGTACTCCTTCGCGCACTTTCAATCGCACCACTTGAAACCCTTCCGTTGGCAGTGCCGTATTTGTTGAAAAACTCTCTGCTGCGCCCGCCTGCTCTTGTGCGAATCGAATGTATTCTCCCAAATCTGTTGCCCGCACTCGCACCAGTGAACGACTCGTAAAAGTTCCGTAATTAAAAAATACTATTCCTATAATAATCCCCATAATAGCAACAGAAATCAATACTTCAATCAAGGTAAATCCCCCAGCAACATGAAAGCGCGCACTTGTCATACACCCTCATTATACGCCACTCTCAACTCTCTGACACAGCCGCAATACTGGCGTGTTGCGGAGGAAAAAATTTTGTAGCGCTTTACTTTGTTTGTGCATGGCACTTTATGCTAAAATCCCTCTTTTTGTAGCTCCTTGAGCATCTCTTTTGCCTTTTTACTCAATTTTTTTGGGTAGACAATGTGGCAGAATATTATGAGGCGGTCATTGCCAGCAGGGCGAGGGATACCTCGGCCTTGGAAAATAATATGGGTACCCTCTTTACTCATTTCAGGAACAGTCACCGCGAGGGTGTTGCCGCGGATGTCCTGTATTTCTTTGGTTGCCCCGAGCAATGCTTCGCTCGGAGTGAGTGAAAGTGGGCAGACGATATCGCCACCACGACGCTCGAAAGTTGGATGCTTTTGCACTCGTATCTGTATGAATAAATCACCCGGGGATGACTGTCCATCTTTTGATGGCTCTCCCCGCCCTGGATATTGTAGCCGTGACCCTGGCTCTATCCCTGCCGGCACCTGTATCTCAACCGTCTCCGACGCTTTTCTTCGGTATGGTATGGTGATGTTCTTTGCCGTTCCGAATACGGACTCCTCAAATGAAATAGTTATATCAATTTGTACATCCGCCCCTCGATTCATGGCACCGCGGAACATTTGATTAATAGCGTCTGCAAAGCCACCGGAAGCACCGCCAAAATTAAACTCCATATTTCCAAAATCAAATCCTTCAAAGCCACGGAAACCGGAGGTGTCAAAACCGCCCGTTCCCCCGCTTCGCGGGTCAACCCCTGCATCATACTGCGCTCGCTTCTGTTGATTGCTCAATACTTGATACGCCTCATTCACCTCTTTAAATTTGTTTATGTCTCCCCTTTTTTTGTCAGGGTGATACTGGTGTGCCAGTTTTCGGAACGCCTTTTGAATATCTTCCTGGGATGCACCTCTTTCAACGCCGAGCATCTTGTAGTAATCTTTCATATATATAGTATAGAGGACTATCCCTCTTTTTGCTCTTCTGCTTCGTCGTTGGGTTTTTCATCATTGCTGGCGCTGTCGCCATTATCAGATGTGGTGGCACTCGGGGCATCTGAGTCAGTAGTACTGGGAGTACTGTCTTCCTGTTCTCCGCCGGCTTCCTGTCGATGTTTTGCAAATATGCCTGATGCTTCTGTTACCGCCTGCTGTATTGCCTCTTTGTCATCCTTCTCTTTTTCGGTGCGTAGTTTTGTTAACGCGTCCTCAACCTCTTTCTTTGCATCAGCGGACAGATTGTCCTGTTTTGCGATTTTTTCCCCTTCATACACCGCCTGTTCCGCAATGTTCCGCACTTCAATCAGCTCTTTTTTCTTTACATCCTCATCGGCGTGTGCCTCGGCATCTTGTTTCATTCGCTCTATATCTTCGTCTGACAACCCTGACTGTGCTTCTATTCGTATGGACTGTGTCTTGTTTGTTTTTTTGTCTTTTGCGGTTACCTTCAAAATACCGTCTGTATCTAAGTCAAATTCAACTTCAATTTGTGGCATGCCGCGTGGCGCAGTATCAATCCCGTCCAGAATAAACCTTCCTAAACTTTTATTATCTGTTGCCATAGATCGTTCTCCTTGTACAATGTGTATCTCGACTGAGGTTTGATTGTCAGCCGCTGTTGAAAATACCTGCGATGCACTCGTTGGTAGTGTGGTGTTCTTCTCAATCACCTTTGTTGCAACACCGCCGAGTGTTTCAATACCAAGTGATAACGGTGTTACATCCAGCAGTAACACATCCCGCACATCACCACTCAGAATGCCCCCCTGAATAGCCGCCCCCAGCGCCACCACTTCGTCTGGGTTGATGGATCGGTTTGGCTGTTTTCCGAATAAGTCCTCGACGGCCTTGATCACTGCCGGCATTCTTGTTTGCCCGCCGACCAAAATGACTTCATTAATATCAGACACCGCGGCGGATGCGTCAGTCAATACACCTCGTGTGATTTCTAATGCTTTGTCTACATACTTTTTTGCCAACTCTTCCAACTTTGCCCGTGTCAGTTTAATTAGTAGGTGTTGTGGTCCTGCTGAAGTGGAGGTAATGAATGGTATATTGATTTCTGTCTCCTGTGACTGCGACAACTCTTTTTTTGCCCGCTCAACCTCTTCATCAAGTCGCTGTACCGCCAATGAATCCCCTGACAAATCAACTCCGCTCTCTTTCTTATACTCTGCAATTACATAGTTCAATACCTCACGATCAATGTCCCGTCCGCCGAGGTGCGAATCTCCACCTGTTGATTTTACCTCAACCACATCATCTCCAACTTGCAGGATGGATACATCAAAAGTACCGCCACCGAAGTCAAATACGGCGATTTTTTCATTCTTCTTTTTATCAAACCCATACGCAAGCGCTGCGGCAGTCGGCTCATTGATGATCCTTTTTACCTCAAGACCTGCAATTTTCCCTGCATCTTTTGTTGCCTTTCGTTGTGCGTCATTGAAGTACGCCGGCACCGTAATGACCGCTTCTGTCACGCTTCCACCAAGTCGTGCCTCAGCATCTTCTTTCAGTTTTCGCAGCACCATAGCTGATACCTCTTCTGGGCTGTATTCCTTGTCATCTAATACCACCGCCACGCCGCCATTGGCTGCCTGTTTTACAGAAAACGGTGCGTTCTTCACATCTTCCTGTACCGCCGCATCATTACATGCGTGCCCGACAAATCGTTTGATGCCGTATACCGTGTTTGTCGGATTTGTTACCGCCTGCCGTCGCGCCGCAACACCCACCAGTCGCTCTTTTGTTTTTGCGATAGCCACAACAGAAGGAGTCGTTCTTGCTCCTTCGGCGTTTTCTAAAATTTCAGGACCCGCTGACTCCATTACCGCTACTGCTGAGTTAGTCGTCCCGAGGTCAATCCCTATTATTTTACTCATAGATTAAAAACTCTTATATTTTATATTGCTAATATTTTCTTATTAAAATCGTATCTACTGCCCCCACTATTATTGCATTCTGCCCAAGTTTTCCTGCACAACCGCATATGATTAAGTATAACAACAAAGCGACCTTTTTTCAACCCTTTCCTGCTTGAAAATGAGTACTTAGCGTGTAACATTGTATCTATTAGATTCTCGGCTTCGGTACGGTGGTGTTCCGACCCTCTGTATGACCGATCTCTACACCTATGTACGGTAACGCTGTATTTTTTGCATAGCGGATGCTATTTTGAAACTTGTGCCGTAATGGGTTGGATGGTCTGCACTGTTTCAATGGCGGTTACATACCGCCTTGGAATTTCTGCGCTTACCGATGTGATAGTTTCTGCCCCCGCAACATCAACTAATGCATACCCAGTAAATTGCTTCTCCTCACCAGCGTCAATGACCAGATTGTATGCGATGTCATCGTCTATGACAAAGCCGTCAGCGTCTATCCACCGTATTTTTGCTGTGAATGATCTTCCGCTGTCTGCGTTGCTCTTTACCCTTAACACCCATGCGAATTTATGATAGGCATTGTTTTTTTCTGTTACTTTGGTGCCGATACTTACTGCCTGTAAACCGGGTTCTATTGGTGTTTGTGCCTGTTGTTCTGGTGGTGTTGCCGTTTGGGTATAACTCTTTCCGGCAACAACACTGCTGATTTTACTTAAAATATATTGAATGCCGTTTTGACTGGTTAGTAACGATTGTAACCATGATTCACATTGCACACCGCTCTGACCTTGCGCCCTTCCTGTTAGCAAGCTACCGCTGATTGCAATAGCAATGATGCCGACACCCAGGCAGGTGAGCAGGTTTTTGCGTACTGTCCTCATTGGTAGCACTGTACCACGAAAAAACTTTGTGCTGTCTTATTATCCCCACCGCTTAAAAGTCCATTTTTTACCGTGTTCATTACCGGATTGGTAGGTTTTCCTGTTACTCAATTTCATACACCTCCTCGGCTACATATACCCCCTCTTCAGTATTTGCAATAACACGAATAGCTGCTTCTCGCTCATTCTTGTCTAGCAATTTTTCCGGATTAAAGCTTAACATTGGCAAGCGTGATGACCCAATGAGCGTGCCATTTACATAGAACTCGTATTGTACATTTTGTGTCGGTATTTTTGTTACCTCAATGGTGGTTATCTCGTTTAGGTATATCGTTGACCGTGGTGATTTGACAGAAAAGTTTTTTACAGCGCTGTTTCTGCGACCATCATAACCCTCTTGCAAATCGTTCTGCTCAAGCCAGTCCTGCACGCCATACTCCCAATGTTCATACTGTGGTTCTTCAAGTGGATTTTCGGCACGCCGCGTTGGTTTATTTCGTTGGATATAGTGGAGTATCGTGTGCGGGTTGTCAGTGTCTATCGCACCGAATAATATTTCTGGACCATGGTTAGGGGGAACCGTGTTCCGAGTAAAGTATGTTCCCTGCTCGCCATATTGTTTTGCTACTGTCGTGATGATGTTTTTCATTAGTGGTGCAAGGTAGAATCCAGCTGCGTTATCTTCCAGTGGTGTATTGTCTGAGTTCCCTGCCCACACCAATACAACTATGTCTGGGGAATACCCTATCACCCAGATATCTCGTGCGTTATTTGTGGTGCCAGTTTTCACCGCAACTGGCGGGTTTGTGATGTGTAGTGCCGAACCTCTGCCGAACACTGGCGCTCGAGCATCGTCATCAAAAAGCATGTCAGTGATGTCTTGTGCCGTTTGTCGCCCCAACACCCGTTTTTCCTGCTTTTGTTCTCCGTATCGCCACACATATGGCGCAAGCATACCCTCATTTGCAAATACACCGTATGCTTGCGCTATCTCTAGTGGTGTAACTTCAGCACCACCGAGCACTAAGCTTAGTCCGTAATGATTCTGCCCCTGTGTTAGTGAGGTGATGCCCATTTTTTTTGCCTGCTGAATGACCTCTGCCACATTTGCTATATAGAGTACCTTCACCGCTGGCACATTAATAGATTGTGCGAGTGCATCACGCAGTGATACTGGTCCCACAAACTTTCCTGTGTAGTTGACCGGTGCGTAGCAACCACTCTTCGTACTCTCAAATCGGTCTTTGTCACAAAATGCGGTAAACTGCGTCGGCACATCGTACACTATGGTTTGTGGTGTAAGTCCTTTTTCAATTGCTTTTGCATACGCTATTGGTTTAAAGGTTGAGCCCGGCTGCCGGAGTGAGGTGATGATGTTTACGCGTCCATTCACCGCATTATCAAAGAAATCCCTTGATCCGACCATCGAGAGAATCTCACCTGTTTTTGCCGACAGCACAACAGATGCAATGTTGCTGACGGCAAACTGCTTTTCTAGGTCGGTCTTTACAAATTCCTGCATCATTTTCTCAATTTCCTCCTGCATAGCAATATCGATGGTTGTTTTAACTTGTTTCCCCTCAAGATTTTTCAGTCCTGCCCCATGTTCTTTTTCTAACTGCTCTTTCACGAAAAAGACAAAGTGTGGTGCTCGGATAGAGAATGCGTTCTGGCTCTGAAAGTACACCTCTTCTGCGCGCGCTTCACGGTACTCGCCTCTTGTTATGAGGTTGTGTTCCAGCATTAGTTGTAGCACCTGATTTTTTCTTGCTTCAAGTGCTTTTCTATTCCTCCCGTACGGTGAGTAGTATGTCGGTGCCTTTGGGATTGCTGCGAGGTATGCCGACTCTGCGATTGTCAGCTCATCCGGTGCTTTTCCATAAAACGACTTGCTTGCTTCTGCCACGCCGTATGACACGCCACCATACGATATGGTGTTTAGGTACATTTCCAGTATCTCCTCTTTACCTAATTGTTTCTCCAGTTTAATTGCCAAGAGAAACTCTTTCATTTTTCGTTCTATCTTTTTCTCTGTCGTGAGAAACACATTTTTAATGACCTGCTGCGTAATCGTTGATCCACCCTGACTGAATGATAGGGTGCGAATGTTGTTGATGAGTGCGCGTAAAAATGCGTCAGCTCGAATACCATTATGCTCAAAAAATAGATGGTCTTCTATTGCGATGGTCGCATTGATGATATTTTTTGATATTTCCTGGTACGGCACAAAGGTTCTTTTTTCGTTTATGGAAAAATCAAACAGAAACTCATCATTGCGATCTGTAAGTATGACGGACTGCTTAGACACGACATTGCGTATGTCCACGCCGGGGAGCGGTGTGAAAGTGTAGAAAAGGGTTACATATCCCGCGGTAAAAAATGCGACTGAAAGCGATAGAAGTATGCTGTTTTTCACGGTAAGAAATTTTCTCACGATACTCATAGGATACTCTATTTATTGCTGCTGAGCGAGGTATGGCACGGATACGAGGTGGGTAATGCCGATGGCAATGGCATCGTACTCGTCGTCGTGCCGCTTTCTGCTATCCAGCGTTATGAGTCGTGGCACCATGCGAATGACATCGCTTTTAGTGGCATTACTATTTCCGGTAATTGCGTTCTTTACCTGATTTGGCGTGTACTCGGCTATGGTCAAGTTGTACTCTTTCGTGGTGTATATACACACCCCGCGCACTTCTGCTGTCTGCAGAGCGGTCTTTTTATTTTTTGAGAAAAACAACCGTTCTATCGCCGCGCAGTCCGGCTGGTGTGCCTGTGCAATATCTCGAATTCGGTCACCGATTTTTTTCAGCCGTTCTTCAAATACCGTCTCCTTCTCGGTCTCAAAGCATTCTGAAAACAGTAAGTTGGTTTTTCCGCCTTCTTTTAGTAATACGGCGAATCCTATGCGTCCGTATCCCGGGTCTATGGCAAGCACTTTCATACTATACTTTATTCGTTAGTATTTCTTGCGTATCTTCTTGTTCATCAAGCTCAGCCACAAGCGCATCCAGTTTTTTTGCATCCGCTTCTGACAGCGATACCGTTGTACTCGGCACAATGCGTCCCTCCTGCTTTGTGAATATCCATGCCGCTGACCCTGGCGTTCCAACTGTGTACCCGTTTTTGGTAATAATATGCCGAATTTCTGCTGCCGTTCGATTTTTATTATCAGTCAGTGCGTTGATAAGCAGGGCGCAGCCACCCGGACCATACATTTCATAGGTAATTGTTTCCAGCGATTCTGCGTTACCTCCCACCCCCCGTTCAATTGCTCGATTGATGTTCTGTGCTGGCATATTTGCCGCTTTTGCCTGTTCAATGGCCGATTTCAGTGCTGGACTGCCTCGATCCCCGCCACAATTCTTTGACTCCACCGTCAACACTTTTGCTAATCGTCCAAATACCTTACTTTTTTGCGCATCAGTCCCCGCTTTCTTATGTTTAATTTTTGACCACTTATTATGCCCAGCCATAGTGTATAAAGTATACCACCTGCCTGGTGCTGATGAAAATCCCTTGTTACAGTGACTGTAAATACTGCATACCTTTTTCGGTAATGCTTCGGCCACGAGGGGTTCGTTCTATGAATCCTGCTTGTACTAGAAAGGGTTCGTATACCTCTTCTACCGTGCGAGTGTCTTCGGAGAGTGTGGTAGCGAGGGCTTGGATGCCAACAGGGCCTCCGTTGAATGCTTCTCGGATGGTTTTCAGTACCGCTCTATCTTCGGCGGTGAGTCCATGTTCATCTATATCGCGTTCAGAGAGGGCCTTTTGGACAAGTTCGGAGGTAATAGCGGTGCCGTGTATCTGTGCGTAATCCCGCACTCGTTTGAGGAGGTAATTGGCAACCCGCGGTGTGTTCCGAGCGCGTTGCGCGACGATGGTTGCCGCCTCTTCCGGCAAGTCAATATCTAATACTGTCGCTGACCGCATAGCAATTTGTGCGATTTCATCCTCGGTATATGGAATCAGTCGCATTACTCCTCCAGAAAACCGTGTTCGTAGTGGCGTTGATAACCTCCCCACCTGTGTTGTTGCTGCAATGATCACAATTGGTGGAAGGTTGATCTCGACTGAACGAGCTGTTGGTCCCTTGCCGACGATAATGGAAATACTGCCACTTTCCATAATGGGGTATAGTACCTCTTCTATGTTTTTACTGAGACGGTGTATCTCGTCTATAAATAATACTCCGCCATTTTCCATCGCTGAGGCAAGTGACACAATATCTCCCGCTCGCTCTATCATTGGTCCTGATGTTGTGTGTACTGGCACCTCTAATACTGATCCGATGATATATGCCAATGTTGTCTTACCGAGTCCCGCTGGGCCGTATAACAGGATATGTTCCGGCATTTGTCCGCGTTCTTTTGCTGCTGCTATGAGGATATTTAGGTTCTTCTTTATCATCTCTTGCCCGATATACTCATCCCACACTTTTGGACGCAACAAACTGTCTAGTGAGTGATTTAATGCCTGCTTGTTTTCTGGAATAATGTCGTTCATACGCGTATACTACTCACACTACCACCCCGATAACTCTCTCAATTTCTTCTAAAGAAGTGATGCCCTTCAGCGCTTTCCAGAGTGCGTCATCTTCCATACATGGCAACCCCTGTTTCCGCACTTCCTCGCGCAGTGTGGCAACTCCGCTTTCTTCCCGTATGGTCTGCTCTATAGCATCATTTACCTCAAACACCTCAAATACACCGATCCGCGCTTTATACCCGTTGTTACACTCCTGGCAGTTTTGTGACATCTCACTTGGTCTTTTGATGGCGCTGAAGTCAAAATCCTCCTTGTATCGCTCTGGAAATTTTTCTATCATTTGCTGTATCACCTCTTTTTGACTGTCGGTTAGTGGGTGTTGCTCTGAGCACTTCGGACACACTTGCCGCACCAGCCGTTGTGCAATAACGATATTGATTGCCCGTGAAAACGCTTGTGGATCCACCTCAAATTGTAGTAGTCGTGGCAGTGCTCCGAGTGCGTCGTTTGTGTGCAATGTTGAGAATACCAGGTGTCCAGTTAGTGCTGCCTGTACCGCTACTTGGGCCACCTCAGCATCACGAATCTCACCGACTAAAATGACATCTGGATCCTGTCGCAGAATAGCCCGCAACCCTGAGGCAAAAGAGTAATCTTTATCAATCTCTGTCTGTACTATTCCCTCAAGACGGTACTCAATCGGATCTTCCAGCGTAACGGTCTTGATGTGTTCGCCTTTGACTTCGTTTAAAAACGAATAT
Organism: Candidatus Kaiserbacteria bacterium; assembly: GCA_026713605.1. GTDB lineage: Bacteria > Patescibacteriota > Minisyncoccia > Phycocordibacterales > JABAAK01 > JAPPJI01. The sequence continues at coordinate 61,182 of JAPOOC010000007.1, read as the reverse complement.
AATGTTGTTGTCTTTCCCGATCCAGTTGGTCCGGTGTTCAGAATCATTCCATTCGGTCGCTTGATATGTTTCATAAATACCTCAAGCACAACCGGGTGAATGCCCAATTTCTCAATGCTGTGCATTACATTTTTAGGGTCAAGTAGTCGCACCACGAATGACCCTCCCTCATCTTCTGGTATTACCGATGAACGAACACTGAGTGTTCTTCTTGCGAGATGTACCACAAATCCCCCATCCTGCGCTCCTTTTGCCGTTATTTTCATGCCGGAGACCAGCTTCATTCGTGTAACCATCTGCTTGTATTCCAACTCGTCAAGATCAGCAATATCAGTCAGTACGCCGTCTATACGATACCGCACAGCACCGCCGTCTGGCGATGGTTCGATGTGTATGTCTGATGCATTCACCGCCACCGCTGTCGCTATAATATACTCCACATTTTTTGATATTCGTCGTGCCCGACTCATTTTCTTTAGGTCGCGTAGCATTTCACGGACCGCATCAACTGAACGGATATTTTTTACTTTTTCTTCCAATTCTTCGTTCGTGATGGATAGTGTTCCTGGTGCGGTCGCGCTCGTGGTAACGATGTCCTTATAATACATCCATATCTGCTCCAGCGTTTTGTTTGATGCAAGCATTAGTTCGTGTGAGTATCCTTTTTCTTCTATTCCACGGAGTATTTCTTTGAGTTTTTCATTATTCGGCTCATTTATCGCTATTGTCAGCACCCCTTTTAGGCGCTTATATGCCGCCATTTTTGCTTCTCGTGCATCAACCTCTTTTACCAGTTGTAATGCGTCAGGATTTACCTGTATGTCCGTGATGCGGATTGTTGGGTAGTGGTACTTATCAGAGAGGTACCCCATTAACCGCTCTTCTTCTTCTTCTTTGTGTTCCTTTAAATCCTTTTGAAATTCTTGTATTGGCGTATTGACAACAGTCATTGTTGTTATTGTATCACACCCCGCCCTCTATTTGGAGCATCCAGAGTGACATATCATATTTGTTCACAAAGAATAGGAACTCTCCGTCTGGGCTTAGTTGTGGGTGCATGATATCAAAAACGGCGTTGTCGGAAAGGATTTGGATTTCTTCTTGGTCTGGCGAGAGCAGTAATCGCTTCTCTCCGGTTGCGGCATTTACCGAAACAATCACATCACTGAAAGTGATATCCCCCTGATACCATGAATCAGGAAACATTGTTTCATAGCCGGAAAGTGTCCGAGCAGGAATGGCTCTCGGTGCAGCGCAGATAAATATTCCATTCGCTGCGTCACACTTTTCCGGCAGGGTTATCGGTAAGTCAACCATGGTGCTCCGTTCTCGATTAGTAATGTATGTCTTTCCAGCAAAATTATCCGCCTTTGTCTCAAAAACCGCAAAATATCCTGTTGTTGCGTCCATAAAGGCAGAGCCGCCGGAGTTCAAAGAGGTAAACTGCTCGTTTGGCAGGATGCCTTTTGGGTCGACGAGGTATACAAACCCCTTCATAAGGTTGGTCACCGGGGTGTGTAGCGTGATGCGTGGACTGTTGCCCCACCGCGGAATCCACGAGGTAAAGTCCGATCGCCAGACCACTCGTGTCTCTGAAGGGTTTGCTACATCTACCACCACTCCGACGGATTTATTTTCAATTACCTGCATGAAGAAGAGGAGGTTTTTGTTATTCGTGGCAACTCGTATATTATCTTCAAACCGCTGCACGCTCGGGCCGGTCCCGATTGTAGAAAAAGGGACAAAAGCCGAACGGATCACCCCTTCGTCATCAGCACTTTCGTACAGTATCAGCGCCTCACCGCTCTCAAAAGGGTACCCTTCAATAGTTCGAGTAAATTCCCCGCGGGCGGCAAGGGTTAGTGTGTATGGGATGGTCTGCACAATATACCGATTCCCTCGTCCTTGCTCGACAACCTGCACTTCCCACCTGTCTCCCTTTTTTGCGATGCGATAGCCCGCTGTCGGACCTTTAAAGAGTCGTATCAATCGAGGAGTGTTCTCCTTGTCTTCAGTAGAGGCATCACCTGTGTTGCTGGATAGCGGTGCGGTGCGTACCCGGTCATCCCGCTGCCCTGTTTCATCGTCAAGGATGGGTTGACTAAAGGGGATTTGGCTTGGCTGTACCCCCAAGTTTTCAAGGCCGAGTGACGGTGTTGCTGGTCCGGTTGGTTCGGCTGGTGGTAGTTTTGGCGCAGGTGGCTCCGATGAGAAATATACATAGATACCTGCAAAAAGTAGTGCAAAAAATACCAAAAAAACAATGGTGGCAATGGTAAACCGCTTTGTGGGGGTCATATAGGGTTAGTATACCGCACTTGGTAGTAGTGTATACCGACCTGTTAGTTGTCTGAAGGAGGAGTATAGCACTGTTTTGTCAACTCATACTCTCCTATTGTTGGACTGATGCAGAAATGTGTCGGATCACCTCTAAAGTAAACAGTAAGCCCGTGCTCTTTGTTGTACTCTTTGTTACGCTTCCAACCATTTATGTTCCTTGATGTAATACCAACAACACGGTCTTGTGTTGCGTGTTTGAAAGATACATTACCTTCAACAATTTTGAATTTTGCAAACAATCCGCGACCACGACCTGTGTTGTCCTTGAAAGGGTCTGCGCCATAGGTTTCTTTGATCTCTTCTATATTTTTGAGATTATTCTCACTATTAAATATTTCAAAATCAATATCTATAAAAGAATACCCGTCAAATGTATTACTCGCTCTTACAGATGAAAATGTTGCTGGATATACAATGGTGGATTTTATCTGCTCCTGTAATGATTTTTTATATGCTCCTGATGCTCGGGAAATATTTTCGTCAACACACCTCGACTGTGGGATGACACTGAATATTTTTCCGCCTCTGCCTCCTACTCGGAGCACTTCGAAACAGGCGGTTTTGCCCCGGAGTGGACCTTTGCAACCTTGAAAACCTTTTTCTGAATCAATTATAGGAGTTATTTGAAATGTATCAACATTTGAGTCAATTTCAACCAACCTTGTGCCGGCGGTGTTTTCGTCTATCACAAATTCAATTTTGTTTTTATTGGTGGCAGATGCGAAAGACCTTCCACCTCCTGTGCATCCGTCTGTTGTTTTTACTGTGCAATATTTGACATCTTTTGTACTAATATGGTAGCCGGTTATAATGGTACCGTCGGAAGGTAATATTGTTGAAATACTTGGAAATGTTATCGCTGATTTATAGCTTTCATCCGGATTACTGGAGACATTTAAAGCGGTAATGTCTGTAGTGGTGATGTTTGCCTTCCCAAGTGAGGTACAGTAATCAAAGTCTGAGTCGGGGTTGTACTTCCATGGTACTCCGCGCCAAAACTTTTTCTGTTTAATTTCTTTTTTTGTTTTCGGCGGGCTTGTGTTTGGTATTGGCACCTCCTCTTCCACCTCAATATACATAACAGGAAAGACAGCGATGGTGCCCGCTTCGGTCAGCGTTACTGTTATCGGTGGCATGCCTATCGGTGGCTTGCCTTCCTTTCCTGTCTGTGCGTTCTCGTTACAAACAATCAAACTGTGGCTGATCCTTTCGTCTCCGCTTCGTTCGTATGGCTTATCATTTCCTGCCGTGTTGTGCAGGTACACCTCCCCGTTAGGTCTTGTATATAAAATCTGATATGCGTGTCGTAACGGTATACTCATCGTGTTGTGCTGCGCTAATATTCTGATTTCTTCTGCTTGTTTTTCGAAATCAGTTTCTGCCTGCGGGCATCGAGTTATGGTTAGTGTGCCGGTTTGTTGGTCAAAAGTGATACTGCCTTTTGGAATTTCAAGATCGTTTGAGAATAGTTCAGATCCACTTCCAACCTCCTGCAGTCCTGTAATTGTTTCAAACAGTTTCGGTCGTAGGAGCGCAGGGTCAATGAAGTTTAAAATAACCCATGAGAGTAGCAGTATGCCGGTTCCTATAGCCGCTGCTTTTACTTTGCTTTTTGCATCACCAAAAGCGGAAACATTTCCTCCGAATTCGGCATATACCATCTTGGTACCGTGTACTGCAAGCAGCATCACCATGAGCATCCCAGAGACAGTGAAAATGATGCTGAAAAACCGGCCGAAAAATCTTTGAATTGTTCGATTCACCGCCTCTCTATCACTGCTACTTGCTTTGATCTTTTTCTCTTCCCCGAATATGGTGCTGTACAGATGGAGCGTTGTCGGCTCCCCTCTCTCAACATTGCTTGTTGCGGTGGTGGTTGGTGGCTGTTGCGCAAATAGTTCAGCGCCGAATAACCCACAAAAACTACAGACGAAAAGTAAGCTGAATAGTAGATTGTTGTAAATCCTTGTTTTCATTTTGAGCAAATACGCGAACAGGTATATCAGTGCCTCCCCCTTGGATGGAAATGTCAAGTTTTCTACCCTCTTTTAGGTGGCTTGTCTGGTTGTTCACAAACCACTTATATTGTATCGCATTTTTTGTAAAATCGGACTGACTGAAATAAAACGGGTATACTGAAGCGGTTACTTCTTCGCTGCCGAGGGAAAGGTTCTGGGAAACAACCCTATCTCTTGAAAGTCCGTACAGCAAGGTGTGCGGATACACTAATAACCTTGGCTCAATAATGGGCACATTGATAACCTTCTCAAAGGAAACTTCGCCATTACTGATGAGTGTTGTTTCTGCTTGCACAATGATATACTTGTTTAAATAACTCCCACCTTTTTCATAGATCACACTACTCATTCCTGGACCACGGTCATCATGATACCGTGACTCAATCATCCAGCGGAATGAAAAATCTTTTTCCGTATATACTACACCATTTTGGTCAATATACTGTATTTTTGCTGAAAAAGTTATCGGTGTCTGCGGTCCTGCGAGGCGATGCCCCCGATACAGTGGCGTGACTACTGAATCTGCCTCCCACAAAATATCAAAAATGGCTGGACGAATCCATTGAGCGATGCTTGTTGCTTTTCGCTCTCCACGCGAGTTGAAGTAGCGTATCTGCGCATTAATTCGCTTTGGTACACCTCCGGCAATTTCTGTGATTTTCGTTTTATTCGCATATGCCACTTGCTCAACACCGTCTATGTACCACGCCACTGATTGAATACTTGATACAAATGACTTATTAGAGGTGATGGTAAAATCAACATACTCACCCGGTGATGGATATGATTCGCTTATCACCATATCGTATGCATCATACTCTCCCTGCGCAAACACCACACCGGAGATCATTAAAAATCCCGTCAAAAAAATACTGTGGAATAAAAAAAGGAGGGAGATTCGCATGCCGTATTTAGTATACCTCGCAAAACTATAAGAATTTTTGCAAGAATTCTGGCGGTCCTGCTTTGCTAAAGAATGACAGGTCTCCGAAAAGGAAAAAGATGCCGAGTGCGATGAAAAGGAGTCCTCCGATACTTCGCATGATCGGGAGAAATTTTGGTATCTCTTGCAATCGCTCTGCCGCTTTTGTGTATAGCACTGCTAAGATAGTGAGTGGTATCATAATACCGACTGCAAATGCGCATAGTAATAACATTCCTGTCAGCACTGACCCGGAGCTTGCTGCTAAAGTCAGCACGCCGCCAAGCACCGGACCAATACAAGGCGACCACCCTGCTGCAAATATCACGCCGATGAGGGTGACGCCCCACCATGTGTGCACTGGTAGCATTTTCGGTATTGGAAATGATTTATTGCCAAGCAATTTTTCTGGCAATGGCACTGCACGGAGTAGCACTAAGCCAACAATGATAAAGAAAATCGCCCCGATAATCACCAGCGTTGGTTTTGCCTGATTAAACCACACCGCTGTTTGACTAAACTGTCCAAATAAGCCGGCAACGCCACCAAAGATGGCGTATGCCACCGCAAAACCGGTAAAAAACCAGCTTGTTGTCGTGAGTGTGTACGGGATGTTATTGCTGTCCTCGTCACCGATAATGAGTGCTATGTACCCCAACACCATTGGATAGGTACACGGCAGAAATACGGTGATACTTCCTGCAAATATGGTTACGGCAAAACTTACTATGGACAACTGTTCTATCATTGTACGCTTTCAAGCATGCTCCGTACTTGCTCTAGTGGCAATGCTCCCGGTATGGACTCTACCGCCTTGGTCTTTGTGTTGACCAAGAATGACCCCGGCGTTCCATTGACTCCCATTTTTTGCGCGTCGTTCATGTGCTGCTCAACAGCTTTCTGCGCATCACTACCTGCCGCAAGGCAAGTATCTATCTGTGCGTCAGAAAGTCCGCCATCTCTTGCCAACGACTTATAGGTCTCAAGATCTAATGCGCTTGCGGCAAACACTTTATCTGTGTATGTCCAGAATGCCTCGTTCCCCTTGTGCTCTTTGACACACTCTCCGACGGCAGCGCCATCCTTTGCTGTTACATGAAATGGTAGTGGCAAGTGCCGATACACCCACGCAACTTCGCCACTGTCCACTAATGCCTGCGCCGTTGGATGAAATCGCTTGCAGAAACTGCACTCATAATCTGAGTACTCTATTAGCAATATATCTCCACTGCCACGGACTGCATCATTACTCTGCACCATTAACACATCAAGGTCTGGTGTAACTGGTGGCGGTCCAGGAGGTGGCACTACTCCGCCGTCTGTTGGTGGTGCTACTGCCACATTGCCACCTCTTGCGTACATCACCCCAGCAAAGAAAACTGCTCCGATTGCTATCAAAACAGCAAAAGCGGTGATCATGTTGTTGGTATTATTTTCTTCTTTATTCATAGTGTTATTTGTAAGTAATTTTATTAAATTGGTTATGGTTGCAGTATACCATATTTTTTATTATGATTTTGCTTTTGCCACTAACATTTTCACCCGCTCCAAAAATTTTCTGTATTCGTTCGCGTATGAAATACCAATTGGTCGGTCTTTATATACTATCACGATATACGGTGTCCCACGGGAACCCAGTCGCCACCCTTCATCACTGTCTCGCTTCACCCGATCTCGCACTTTCGTGTCTGTCGCAATACATTCCTGAAACTGTCGCGCATCTGTCCCTAACTCAGCCGCTTTATTCGCCAATACTTTTGTGTCACTGACACTTCCTTGGTTTTCATACACATATTGGATGAATGAAAAGAATGCCTCCTCCCCCGTGTGTTTTGCCACACATTCAGCAGCAACTGCCGCCTCAAAGGCAGAACCTTTTTGGTGTGGGTACAGATGTCGTGATACCAGCATCACCTCTTCCTCTTGTACAATTTTTTCAAAGTTTTTCTGCATCGCGGCGCACATGATACAGCCAAGGTCTGAGTATTCAATAAGTACTACATCCGCATCAGCGTTTCCTCGAATGTGGTCAACGGATCGCACATCGGTCATGCCGACCACGGTGTGTTGCGAGTCAATGGCACCGATACCTGCCACGATATGCTTCACTATTCGTACCATCGGATGTTCTACATAGAGTAGCACCCCCAGCACCATCGCTACTGCCACACCTACCACTACGATTCTCCTGCTATTTGTGTTTTGTGCCTGCTTCATATACTTATAGTATATCTCTTACCAAAGCAATCTTCACCCCCTGCCCTACAGCAATCCTTTTTTGTGTATTCACCACCTCTATCGGCTGTATTACCCCTCTAGTGCACGGAGAGCGGCACCAACGGCGACAGAGAATTCAGAGCCGGTTTCTTTGAGGGTCTCGCTGAGTAATGCTGGATGGCGGAGACGGGCGAACGGGTTTGCTATCTCAACACTGATTTTTGTCTTTGTTTCCACTTCTTTTAGGAGCCCCTTCATAGATGCACTGCCACCGGTGAGGACGATTTTGGAAATAGATTGATGGTATCGTTGCTCAAAGTCAACAATTGCATTATTTGCTTCTGTGAAAATTTCGTCAATGATGAGTGCCATGGCATGTCGTGTCCCTTTATCTTCCACGGTGAAACCGAATTCTCGCTTTTTATGCTCTGCCTCTTTAAATGACATGTTTTCTGCGCGGGCTATTGCCTGCGAGATATTCTGCCCCCCTTGGTTGATAAAGAACGAACGAAGGATAATCCCGTGTTCAACGACATACAGTTTTGTAGATCTTGCACCAATGTCAACAACAATGACCGGCAGTCCCCCGTCGTACACAGAGGAGCGTAGCGTGCTGAATATTTCTATTTCAAAATACTTGGTGTTCAAGTCGGTCTTCCCTAAAATGTTTTTATGCTTGATCAACTCATGGTTGTGAATGGCGATGAGGAGCACTTTTCTTTTTTCTTCTTGTGTGACGGGCATGTTCTCATCTTCAAAAATTGGTGCGTCATCTCGACTTAGTAGTGCCTGTGGCACGACAAACCAATCCAATGATACATCCTCTAGTGGTACCGGTATGTATCGCTTTGCCTCAAATGGAATGGTTTGTGCTATTTTTTCATCAGAAAGCGCCGGCACCTCAATGAGTGATATTAAGCTGGAATGAAATGGTATAGAGACACATGCCAGTGACGCAGTTACCTTTGCCTCTTGCAATAGCGCTGATAGGACGGTGTGTAGCACTTCCTCGTTGGCGTTTGCATATTGTCCGATTTCAGCGCCTTCAACATATGGTCCTATCGCTAATGACCCATAGGTTTCTAGGACGGCAACCCCCTTCTCCTGCCGAACTTGCACCACCTTCACTGCTGATGATCCAATGTCTATCCCTACGACATTGCGTTTGCCAGCTGTAAAAAATGAGAGGATTTTTGGTAATGGCATTGCATCTACTAGTATTTGGGTATAGTATACACTATAATGGCAGTAAAAAATCGATTTGCTGAGTATTTCGAGATGTTTTTAGGGGTGCTCTTGCCGAAAAAGAAACACAGTGTTGTAGCGCAACGGCAGGGCACTGCAGCTATTATCCAACGACTTGCTCCGATCCAAAATAATGACCATCTCGCTTTCCTCTCGTATCGTGATGTGGCAATAAAGCACTTCCTCTATGCGATAAAGTACGAGCGACATCGTGAGAGTATCACTTTAGCAGCGGATATTTTTTGGGAATATATCTCTGGTGAAGCACAGGAAGAGGAGGCGCTACAAAAGATGCACTACGCCCTCTGTGCCATACCGATAACGCAGGAAAGAAAGCGGCGTAATGGCTACAATCATCTGTACGCTATGCTTGATGTGTTTTATCACCATGCGTCAGATGCTGGTCTGCACATACAGGATAAAAGAGGTTTGCTCGCATGGACACGACAGGTCAGTAGACAGAGTGTGCTGCAGGATCGATCAGAACGCCTACGCAATGTCAGCGGTGCGATGACCGCAACTGAGCGCCTCCCTCCGAATACTATTTGTTTTGTTATAGATGATGTCACCACCACTGGTGCAACGCTTACGGAGGCGCGACGCGTCCTCATGAAGCATGGTGCGCATACTGTTATTACTCTCGCACTCGCCCACTAAGTACCATATGCACAGATAAATCCGGCGTTTGTATCGGTGTGGCGAACTTTTTTTGGCACACAAAACAGTGCCATATCTTTTTCGGCAATTCGCTTTCCGGCATCATCAACCGCCCACACCTCACCCTTTTTAACTGATGTTACTGTTTTTACCTCTTGCACCACAAACTGTAGTCCTGGCGTTGGCACTATCATCTGCTCAATCTTGACAACCTTTTTTTCTGTGGCACGGCTATGCATGCTCCTTCCCGCCTTTATTTTAAGCCGTACTAATACCTCTTCAAGTAACATACGCGCATTATTATTTGCCTGTTCTGTTTTGTGCTTTCCACATTCGGCGCCGATGTAGGAGAAGTTGCACTTGCGTGTCAAAGCGCATAGTGAGTATGGGAGTGCTTCGGTAATCAACACAATACTTTCAAACAACGGGGTTTTCTTTAGGAACTGTAGGGTTTGCCTGTCGTCTCTATGGCACATGAATAGTGGCTCTTCTCCCTGTGAAGTGGTGTGTATGTCAATGACCGTTATCCTGTTGTTCTGTTTTGCGATGTGCGTGAATAGTGCAGACAACTCTCTTGCCCGCTTAGATTCGTAGGTACTCCCTTGTATTGGATTTCTAAAAATTCTATTGAGATTCTCATCACTATACCGCACATCTTTTTTGTATGCTTCCGGATTTCCTAACACAGCAGTTACCGTACCTATTATGCTGTCTCTTTCTTTGTGCAACGCATGTATCGCTTGTAATCCTGCATCTTCATTGCCATGCAGTGCGCCAACAATAATACTGTGCGGACCATTCCCCCGACCAAATGAAAACACATAGGGAATCCTGCCCCGGTGCTTTGAAAACATGCTTAGCAGTTCTTCCTGCGTGACTGTCATTGTGTACAGTATACTGGTGTTGCATAAAAAATGTCAGAGCCCTCGCATGCGAGAGCCCTGATGTTTTTTCTAAGGAACAATGAGAATATTTTTTACTCGCTCCGACCCGTGGACGATCATCTTTGCTACCTGCAGGTCATCTAATGCGAGAAAACCGCCAAGATACTGCCATCCGTTTTCTGTTTTTACATAGAAAAGACGGTATAGGTGGCAAACACCCTCACCCTCTTCCACCCCCCTGTAGTACGGTTGGATTACATACTCTCTTGGGTTTTTTCGTATATTCTTTACGATTTGCGACCGCCCGCTCAGCTTGAATATTTCAATAAGGTTGAGCGTGGCAACCTCTCGAGCTCTCGATCCGCGGCGTGGCTTCACCACACACCGCAAGGTTTTGAGTACCTGCAATGCACGGCACAAGGCATCTTTCACATGCGAATGGGATGGTGGATTTGAGCCACCCAGATGTTCCGGAAATACCCTATATGGCAAGGCAAGGTCTTCATAGACACGCGCCTTGTCAGCATTTCTTCTTAGCAGAAGCATTGCTGGATTTTTTCTGACCGGGCTAACAAACTCTGTCCTTAGCCAATCAGGCATTGGTTCATCTTCTCTTGCACGGATTACGAGAAAGCCAGTTTCAATATCCCTCGGCTTATCCCACGGAAATATGTGATCGGTGAACAGGTGTTCGTCGGAAAAGAACACTTCGTCTTTGACCCGCCCTGGAGAGTACAGTACCGTCACAGAGGACAGATCAATCTTAAGGTCAGGGGTGTATCCAGTTTGCTTACCTGCTTCCAAAAAAAATCCAAGCCCGCATGGTCGCTGCTCAATCTCTATGAGGCGTGTACCCTCTGGGCATAACTTTACCTCCGTGCGGATGATTTGCGTTGTCTGCCCGCACCATTTTTCAGGTCTAAATTTTTGTAAAAGATCCTTGGTGTACGATAGCACCTCCTCTGGTGCCTCTCCGACACCGATAAAATGTGTGGTGCCAAAATTGCTTTCTATGAAAAATTCATTTTTTTCAACACAGCCACCATCAACCAATTGATTCAAAGAATCGGTTTTGATATTCATCAAGCATCCTCCTACTTCTAACTCTTATGGGTCTTATGGTAGTATACCACAACTAAGGGGTTTATTATCGCACTTCATAATTGTGTCGCTTTAATGCTTTGTATAAGGTGTCCATCTGCCTGCTCACTACTGCATCGTCAAGGGTTTCGGTATCCGACTGAAACACCAAACGGAACGCGTATGATTGTTTGCCGGTCTTTGTAAATGCGTCAAACAGATTCACCTGCCGCAGATATTCTCCGCCGTTTTCTCGCAACAGTGTTTCTGCTTTTTTTGTGGTAGCACCTTCTGGTACGAATATCGCTATGTCTCGTAGCATACATGGATATCTTGATGGCGATACATAGCGTACCCTACTGATAGACGGCGCACCGTCACCTGTTTTGTGCACCTGCACCTCGTCCAGTGGCACCTCCCATATTCCGCCTTCAAAGCCGCCTGTTATACCTACTGTCTGTTTGACTTTTTTCTCAATGAGAGCTGTATCTGCTTTTTTTCTTCCCAAGGTTTCTCGCACCCCAAGTGCAAGGTGTATTTCTTCACCCTCTTTGGTAAACACACTTCCAATTTCTGCAACCTGTACAATACCTAATCCCAATAATTCACCGTTGTACGCATTTTGCTTCAGTGTCTCTTCTATCCCCGGGCGCAGCGATGACCGCAGGCACCCTTTGTCTTTAGCGACTGGGTAGGCAACGCACACTTTGTCTTTTGCGCAAAATGATGAGGTCATTACCTCAGAGAATCCAATGCTTCGTAATGCCTGCAGCACTGCGAGCCGCTTCATGAACATCTCATTGCCTACTGGCAGGAAGTGGTTGTATATCCGTGTCGCCAAGGAATACCATTTTTTGTTTGTGGGGATACTGCTTGGTACCGAATCATACCCAAGCAACCGCCCCACTTCTTCAATCAAGTCATTTTCATCCCGCACATCCGGTCGCTCAATTGGGGCCGTAACTGTATATTGTTCCTGCGCATTATCTTCATACACAAATCCAAGCCGGTTTAACACACTGGTAATATCTTTTTTCGTGTATGCGGTGCCGAGCAGTGCGTTTACTCCGACAACAGAAACTTTCACTGTGTGTCGTTGTGGCAAAGGAATTCGCTGGCAGTTAAATGAGTCAGTGATTGAGCCATATTGTTTGAATAGTGCCGCAACCTGATGCGCAGTATAGTCGATCAGTTCCGATGGAAATCCTTGTGAGAATCTCAGTGCGGCGTCAGATGTGTGTCCTGTTCGTCGCGCCGTTCGTCGCACACTCACATCATTAAATGAAGCTATTTCTATGTATATTTCTTTTGTGTCTTCATCCACCTTTGTTTCCTCACCCCCCTTTATTCCTGCCAGTGCAATGGCGCGGTCATTAACCGCGTCAACAATCACTACATCATCTTCTTGTAATACCACCTCTTCTTCGCCAAGTAGCGTCAGCTGTTCGTCTTTTTTTGCCTGCCGAACTCCGAACTGTCCCGACACTTTCTGTGCATCAAATGCGTGGATCGGTTGCCCAATATCAAACAGAATATAATTTGCCAGATCAACAATCGGGTGGACACCCTGCTGCCCAACTGCTGCGAGATGTTTCTGCATCTCTTCCGGCGTCTCAGAAATTGCTATGTCTGTAACTTTCAATATGGTGTATCGGTTGCATTTGTCTGTTTGTATATATTCTGCCGTTTCGCCGAATGAAAACTGCTCTTGAAAATATTGCTGTTTCATTGGTAGTGAAAATATTGCTGCGACCTCTTTTGCAATGCCGTAGTGTGCAAGACAGTCCGCTGATCGGTTCGGCAGAATATCTAGTTCATATATAGTATCACCACCCGGTACTGACCGCACCTCTTCCACCTCAAACGCGTGCTTCAGTAAGCCCTCACTCACCGCCTTCGGTGCGGGCAATGATTTTTCAAAAAATGTTTGTAGCCATTGGTGGCTGTAGATACCTTTCATAGTTAAAACTGTGTGACTAATCGTAAATCTCCTTTGTACAGCGTTCGTATATCATCAAACCCATGTCGCAGCATTGCAATTCTGTCTACCCCCATGCCGAATGCAAACCCACGGTACTTTTGTGCATCCACCCCAACCCGTTCGAGTACCTGCCGATGCACCATCCCACACCCTAGTATCTCAAGCCACTTCGTATCAGATTCCCGCTTCATATCCACTTCTAAACTCGGCTCGGTGAACGGAAAAAAGCTGGGGCGATATCGCACCTGCACTGCATCCCCAAATAGCCGTCGAAGTAGCATGTTGAGCATTCCCTTCATATGTGCAAGTGTGGCGTCTTCCGCCACGCACAACCCTTCAATCTGGTGAAACTGCACTTCATGCGTTGCGTCAGTCGCCTCGTTGCGAAACACTTTTCCTGGGACCACTACACGAACTGGTGGCTTGTGCTTTTCCATATATCGCACTTGCACTGGTGAAGTATGTGTCCGCATCAGTTTCTTCTTTTCACCCTTGATCCAAAAGGTGTCCCACATTTCCTGCGCGGGATGCCCTTCAGGAATATTTAATGCTTCAAAATTGTAGTATGCTGTCTCCATTTCTGGACCAGACGCAACCTGATACCCATATTCCTGAAAAATCCTTACAATTTCACCCATTACTAATGAAATCGGATGCATGCTCCCCTGTTTCTCCTGCCCGCTTTCCATTGTGTAGTAGTATAGCATATCTGCCTCAACCAACGATGTGGCACCATGTTCAATAATGACACTCATCCTTTTGGAAAATGTTCGCAGCACGCTTAATGTTGGTGGTATGTTTAGGATTGCTGATGCGGTTGGTGTGGAAAAGGTGCTACTCGTTGGCTATACACCTGCACCGATAGATAGAATGGGTCGGGAAAATAGCAAGCTTGCCAAGACCGCCCTTGGTGCCGAAAAGTCCGTACTGTGGCGGAAATATCCTTCCCTACAAGACGCACTTGGCGCACACCCGGCGCACACTCCTGTAGTTGTGGAACAAACGCCTACTGCAACTCCCTATACCGCACACATCCCACCTGAAAACCCAATGTATATTTTCGGCAATGAAACAAGTGGTGTGCAATCAGAGGCCTTACAGATGGTTCCTGCTCATATTTTTATTCCGATGCATGGTGTGAAAGTGTCTCTCAATGTTACCACCGCTGCTGCTGTTATTCTCTACCACCATCTCGTTGCACAAAAATTGTAGGGGTTCTATTCACTGTGCTGAAGATGCTTTGTTTCAATATTTATTTTCTCCTTATTTCCCGGCAGTGTGTTGCGCCATGCGGGAAATATGCTCGGTGTTTCATGCTGTATCACTTGCGGATATTCATTCGTGAGAATGTCTGCGACCTCCTTGCGATTTTTCCCAGCCATATCACTGGTAAGTAGTGCTGTGTCTATATCCCAAAACAGTTTTGCTGATCCACTCAGTCGGAAGCTAAACTCTGTTGAAGAAACAATTTCAAATTCATCACTTTTTTCAATATTCATAGATAAACCTTTCGCCTCAATGCGCGCAGGTAATACTGACTGTATTGATGCTGGGGCATATTTTACTAGTAGTGCGGCAAGTTCTGTTTCTCTGAATGATATCGCATAGAGTGTGCCTTTTTCACAGATTGTTTCCTGCTTACAGCCCTGCTCTTCGCTTAGCGACTCAAATGTTATAAAAATTCCTTCCTCAAACACTACTCGTTCAGAGAGTGAGTTGTTTGCCACTGACTGTGCCAACTCATCACGCAATTTTTTCTCTATGTCTCGTTGCAGCTGTTCCCGTATTTTTGCTGCTTCTTCTGAATCTGGGATGAATCGCTCGCCGCTGAAACCGCCGACGATTTTACTTGAAGTGGTGGCGTATGTTTTTGCAAATTCTTTCCACTTTGCTAGCCCCGGCACAGAAAGTCGCGTCCCTATATTTGGCAAATTGAAATCCTTGCCGAAGTCGTTTGCTTCTATTTTTACTTCTTTACTTCCTGGGACAAATTTACCTTTCACTGTTTTACCGCCTGGAATAACATGTTTCCCAACGAGACGATATATTTTACCGCTTTCAGATTGCAGGCGTGTGCGATTAATTAAATCCAGGCTCTCACCAGACGGGTTGACATTGTACAGTACTACCGTGCCTTCCGCTCGAGTATTTTGTCGTTCACGAGTTCCGTTTGTTATTGGCGCTTCCTGCCTCGCTTCAAACGCACCCAGTCGCTGGTATGAAATATCTTTTGACTGCGCTGGTTCACGAACGGTTTGAAACACACCGTCGACAGAAACTTCAGCACTGGAAAGCGTCACCTCTAATCGTGCCGTTGCAAATATTGTTGTTAGTAGGAACAGAACGATGATTGCTACCAGCGCAAAGAATATTGCCGCCTTTTTTCCAGTATTAGATTTTTGTCGCCGCTTTGGTCGCCCCTGCGCAACTTGTTTGCCAGCGCTATGTTTTTGCCCTGTTTTTACTGATCGACGTTTTTTTGCGGTTGCTCGCCCCTGTGCCCCACGCAAATTAGACCGCTCAATGTCGCGCAACTTCCTACTTTCATCACCCTCTTCAGCCGACTGTGTTTCTTCGTTCATCTCTTCATCTTCCATATGTACTTTTTATTATATACCTAAATCTCCTTCTTGGGAACCCTTTGTGGAATACAGTGTGGACGGTATATTCCCCCTCTTTTGTCTTACCAGATACGAGTGTCTTACTGAGATGTCTTTCTGCCGCTGCGCTGATGCTTTCTAAACATCTAATGTTGCGTAGGTTGCGTTTTCTTGTATGAATGCTTTTCGAGGAGCAACTTCGCTTCCCATCAACATATCAAAAGTTCTGTCTGCGTTTTCGGCATCTTCTATAGACACTCGTTTAAGTACCCTGTTTTCAGTGTTCATGGTGGTGTCCCGCAATTCTTCAAAATTCATTTCACCCAGCCCTTTGTACCGTTGTACCGTAACGCCCGTTGCCTTTGCCTCTTCTTCATCGGTGCTGACTTTCTTCTTACTCGCCACTTTTGCTGTTTTCTTTTTTGTAAATTCTGCGATTACTGCATCTCGCTCTTGATCTGAGTATGCGTATCGGGCATCTTTTCCTTTTGCCACTTTGTAGAGTGGTGGTTGTGCAAAGTAGATATTGCCACTTTCAATGAGCGGCTTGAAATGTCGGAAAAAGAGGGTTAGTAGAAGCGTGCGAATATGTGCCCCGTCAACATCCGCGTCGGTTGCAATAATTACTTTGTCATACCGCAGCTTTTCTATGTCAAATGAATCCCCCACAGAGGTTCCCAGCGCGATGGCAAGTGCCTTTATTTCTTCTGAAGACATCATCCGGTCTATACGCACGCGCTCTACATTTAATATTTTTCCGCGTAGTGGTAATACGGCCTGCGTCCTTCGATCTCTCCCCTGTTTTGCGGTGCCGCCTGCTGATTCTCCCTCCACGATGAACAACTCAGAATCTGCCCGATTTCGTGATTGGCAATCTGCCAGTTTGCCCGGCAAGGTCATGCCGTCAAACGCCCCCTTTCGCAAAATACTATCTTTCACTGCTCGCGCTGCCTTTCGTGCTTGTAATGCCAATGATACCTTTGTAACAATGTTCCTTGCATCAGCAGGGTGTTCCTCTAAGAAAGTTTTGAATGCCTTATTAAACACGCTTTGCACTGCTGACCTCGCTTCAACGCTTCCGAGTTTTGCCTTTGTTTGCCCCTCAAATTGAATTTCTGGCAATTTTACTGAAACGATGGCGGTGATACCTTCCAACGCATCTTCAGCGGTGAAACTGTCGGTATCCTTGCTGAGTTTCTTGTCTTTTGCGTATGCATTAATGGTGCGTGTCAATGCGGTCTTAAAGCCGGTTACATGGGTTCCGCCTTCCGTGTTTGGAATAGTGTTTCCAAATGCAAATAGTCGTGGTGATATGTCATCCACATATTGCAATGCGATCTCCACACCAACATCACCAACCTGCTCCTCAGTGTAAAAAATGTTCTGGTGAATGGGTTTCTGTCGGCTGTTGTGGTGTCGCACAAATGAGGTTAATCCGCTGTCATAGAAAAATGAGTAGGTCGGCGCTTCCGGCAGTTCGTTGTGTATGAAAAGCGAATCCTCTAAAATATTTTTTGTTTCTGCCTTTCGTGCGTCAATAATTCGGATATGTAATGACTTCACCAGGAATGCTTGATTGCGCATATGGTCTCTAATTCGCCTCGGATCAAACACCTCACCGCTAAACTCGGTGGTGGTGAAAACTGATGGGTCCGCACGGAATTGCACCACGGTTCCTTGCTTGTCGGTGGCGCTGATTTTTTTTACTTTTTCAATCGGCTTACCGAGGTGGTATTCTTGCTGAAATAAGGTTTTTTCCCGATGCACTTTCACAAGCACTTCTGTTGATAGCGCGTTCACAACTGACACACCAACCCCGTGCAGACCACCAGACACTTTATATCCCCCGTCACCAAACTTTCCTCCTGCATGTAGTGTGGTCATTATTGTCTCTAGCGCGGACACTTTTGTTTTCGGATGTATATCAGTCGGAATTCCCCGCCCATTGTCCGCCACTCGTACCACATCATCAGGCAGTAGCACAACCTCAATTTCATCCGCATGCCCCGCCATTGCTTCATCGCGAGAGTTATCAAACACTTCCCAGATGAGGTGGTACAAGCCGTCAATCCCTGTTGTTCCGATGTACATCCCTGGTCTTCGACGGACCGCCTCAAGCCCCTCAAGCACGGTGATGTCGCTTGCGCTATAGCTACTCTGCTTTTTGCCGTCATTTACTGCCACTTTACTGTTTTTCTTTTTGGCGACACTTTTCTCTTTCATCACTCCTGCCGCTGCTTTTTTAACAACCTTTTTTTCAGATTCTCTCTTACCCGCCTTTTTCTTCTTTGCCTTTGGCATACGATGGACAGTATAGCATGCCCGATCACCTATTTATATCAATCTGCACAACTTCATCAGACATGGTGGCATCCTCGTAGAACTGCGGATGGTGCTGTACTATCTCACTCGTGGCAGTGCCATTGTTGCTGTTCTCATCACCACGGGTAGGGTCTGGTTGTCCACCGGCAAACCCAGAACCGATTGACATATTTTTCTCGGTGCCCATATCTAGAATTTCCGTCAGAACACCAATCTCTTTTATGACACTGTCATTTCTTGGGTTATAGAAAGGTTGGCTATTGAGCCACACAACACCGTCGTTGGTTTCTATGATCATCGCCATGTAACTTACAAATATGCCGCCATGGCTGATGCGCTCTCTCTCATTAAAAGTTTTGTAGTAGTCAGTCATATGCAGAGGTGTAGACACAACATCTTGTGTTGATCCTGGGTTGATGGCAGGAACTTCAAGTACTTCAAGAACACCCGGACTGCTCTTTATCGCCGCAATCACTGCAGTAGGGTCACCAATTTCTGCAAGTGTTTCATACTCACCTGACACTTGTGTTCCCAAAAAATTCATAGAGAATCTGTTATCGTGAAGCACCAGCACGCCTGGGGAGATTGAGTATTCAGAGATGTTTGAGAGGCGGATGTCCGGATTGCTCTTCTGCTGCTTTTTTTCTCCACCCTCAACAGAGCCAAGGGTATCTTCAGGTGAAGATTGGTTAGTGACGAGGCGCGTACCTACTCCAATGGCAGAAACCGCTGCGACAATGATGATAAAAATGATCCATTTATTCATATAGTGTGAAACCTGTCTGGTAATGTTGACAGTATACCTTACCTTTGGAACAACAGAGTAGTTTTTGTGGAAAATCTTTGTGTGTTGCCACAGGTTTATGATCAACTTATTCGCTCCTTTGTTTTTCGACAGACATCTAATATGACATGGACAATGATGAGCGCACCAGTTCCGCTGATTGCGAAAATAAAGGTTCCTGTGGTTGAACCGGTTATGATATATGGCAATGCTGCGACAGCGACCAAAAATACCGCTGCATAAAGAAGGATGTGTTTCAACACTTTTTTGAAATATACCTCGGTCTCTTCTCCGGGACGCACACCAGGAATAAATGCTCCTTGGTTTTGCAGGTTTTCAGCAATTTTTTTCGTATTAAAGACAATTGGTGCGTGAAAGTAGGTAAAGAAGAGGGTGAGTAGTGCTACTGGTATTGCATAGTAGAAGCCGTCTGCCAGCAGGACATCTATGTGCGTACCCAGTGCCTGCACTACACCCCACCCCTCAAGCCCTCCGAGAAACTTAAAGCCGTATTGAAAAAATGCCATTACTGTCAATGCGAATATGATTGATAGCACGCCGACTGGGTTTACTTTAATAGGGATGTAGGTTTTTGCCCGTCGTTCACCCGAACCGTATCCAATACCGTATCGAGCATAGGTTATGGGTATCGGTCTGTCTGCTTCATTCATCCACACCGCAACCATGCAGCCGATTAGGATGCCGACTGCGCCGAGTACATACGAGACGACCAATGCTGGGGAGTAGGTTGTTATCATCTGTGTTATCAGGGTTGGAATATTTATCACTATCCCGGCAAAGATAATAAACGATATACCGTTTCCCACACCGAACTCAGTAATCAATTCTCCGATCCACATTGTCAGCACTGTTCCTGCGACAATAAACAGCACACTCAGTGCGAAGTCGGGGATGGGCAAATTGGTAATCGCTCCTTGTGTTTGCAAGTAGTACAGAATACCGATTGCGTTTACTGTTGCCACTGGTACGGTAATTATCCGGGTCCATTGTCCGATTTTTTTCCGTCCGATTTCCCCTTCTTCGTGATAGAGTGAATGTATTTTGGTGGATACCACCGTTAACAACTGCACCACGATTGAGACGGTGATGTATGGAAACACGCCGAGCATGGCAATAGAAAAGTTTGACAGCCCACCTCCAGAAAAGATGTTAAAAGCTCCGAGAATCTGATTCTGGTGCAATAGTGCACTGATGGTTGACTGGTCAATTTGTGGTATCGGCACTGATGCTATAAGACGAAATATTGCTAAGCCGATAATAACTGCCGCATATCGTTTGAGCAGCACTGGATCAGAAAAGAATGCTTTGAGTCCTTTGAACATATCTATTGTATTGTACCACCTGCCGCCTCTATCTTCTGCTTTGCGCCTGCTGACACAGCACACTTTCTGATTGTGATCGGCGTGGCGATGTTGCCCCGTGCAACAACTTTCACTGACGGTACTCGCCCCTTTATTTTCGTGACAACTCCTCTGTCGGTCAGCACCTTTGGTGTGATGATACTTTTTTCCTGAAAGTGTTTTTCTAATGTTTCCAAAGTTACGCTTCGTACTGCGTCTTTATTTCGCACCCCACGCGCACGATTCTTGTTGTAACCCCGCCGTTTTGGTATGCGCGCCAATTCATCCCGCAATGCTGGACGAATACGCCGCCCTGCGCGTGATCGCTGTCCCTTGTTACCCCGCCCAGATTTCGCTCCGCGCGCTCCGCCGCGGCCTATTTTCTTTTTCTTTTTCTTTTTTGTTGAGAGTTCGTGAAGCATGGTTCTTTTTGTAGTCATTATCCGCTCATCACTGAAAACGCCTTCAGTGTCGCTCGTGCGTTGTTCAGGTGGCACTTGCTACGGGATTGTATTTTTGCGTTGATGCGTTCAACACCTGCGAGCTCAGCGATGGTTCGTACCGCACCACCTGCGACAAACCCTCTGCTCGGGCGAATGTGTACCACCGAGGCACAATACTTGCCGACCGCTTCGCTTGGAATACTTTTCTCATTTGTTATTTGCACTTCAACCATATTTTTTTGCGCTTGATTCCGCGCTTTTTCCATGGCGGCTGCCATGTCAATCCCTTTTCCTGTGCCGATGCCTACTCTGCCTTTCCGATTACCCACTGCTACCGCAACACTTAAGCTAAATCGCCTCCCCCCTGCGACTACGCGAGATACCCGTCGTGCGGAGAGTACTCGCGTTTCAAATTCTGACTTTTGCCTGTCTCCACCACGACCTTTTCCAGATCGCCCGAATGCGGATCGTCGCTTTTTCCCGCGACCATCTTTGTCGTTTCTGCCCCCTCTTTGCTGTCCTTGTCGTTCCCTACCTCTACCGCCGCCACGCCTTTCGCTCTGCGGTTTTTGCGTATTTTCTTTTTTCTGCGAATCCGCACCGCCCTCGTTTACTCCGGACTCCTTTGTTTCTTGTTGTGCTTTTCTTGTGTCTTCTTCCATAGTTAAAATTCTAACCCACCTGCCCGAGCAGCATCAGCAAACTCTTTCACCGAACCGGTGTACATAAACCCACCTCGATCAAATACCACTTCCTTGACTTTTTTCTGCTTCGCCTGTTCTGCGATTGTGGCACCCATCTGCTTTGCGTTTTCTATCGCCCCCTTCTTGTTACTCTTCAAGGATGAGGTTGCGGCGAGTGTTTGACCAGCTGTGTCATCAATGATTTGTGCGTATAGATGCTTGCTTGAACGGAAAAACGCAAGGCGTGGCTTGTCTGGTGTGCCAGACACTCGGGAACGGATACGGCGATGCCGCTGTATTCTCCCCAAAACTTTTTGTGCTGTTTTTTTCATAGTATAGTTCTTATGCCGCTGCTTCAGCTTTCTTACCTTGCTTTCTGCGTACCACCTCACCGACATATCGTACCCCTTTGTCTTTATACGGATCTGGCTTTTTCACTCGTCGCACTTGTGCGGCGAACTGTCCCACCTTTTCTTTGTCAAAACCTTCAATAGTTATAGTAACATCCTGTACACTTACCTGCAAACCTTCTGGTACCTCAAACACGACCGGGTGTGAAAAACCGACATTCAGAACCAACTGTGTGCCTTTCATCTCAACTCGATACCCAATACCCCGCACTTCCAACTCCTTCTTGTACCCCTCAGTTACACCGATAATCATGTTTTTTGCGTGTGAAGCATAAGTGCCCCACAATCCGCTTGCGAGGCGCGTTTTTGCTTTTTTCTCTACCACTACCTCTTTGTCTGCAATGGTGAACGCAATTTCATCCCGCATCTGTCTTGTTAGCTCCCCTTTTGGTCCTTTCACTGTTAATATACCGTCTTGGAACGAAACCTGTACACCATCTGGTATTGTTATTTTTTGTGATCCTATTCTTGACATATTACCAAATTGAAAAAAGTGCTTCCCCGCCAACATGCCCCTTGCGCGCTTCGTCTCCAGTTAAAATTCCTTTCGGCGTTGAGAGAAACAAGGTGCCGTGGTTGTTCCGAATCGGGCGAATATCTTGTACGCCGACATACACCCGTCGTCCCGGCTTGGAGATTCGCTTTACATCCTTTACCTTGTGCTTGCCCTCTTCGTTGTATGCGAGGGTGATTATCAGTTGTTTTTTTATGCCGTGTCCCTGTGTCTCAACATTGTCAATATAGTTCGCGACACGCAGTTTTTGCGCTATGCTGTTTCTCTTTTTGGAATACGGCATCTCAATCTTTTCTTTACGCACCATACCGGCGTTCTTAATCCGAGTGATGAGATCTGCGATGCTGTCTGTTACCATTACCATGATGATTTCTTTAATCCGGGTATGTACCCTTTTTGTGCCTGTTCCCGCACACATATCCGTGATAAGCCGAACGCACGGATATACCCGCGTGACCGTCCGGTTATGAAGCAGCGGTTGCGGATCCGTACCGGAGAAGCATTTTTCGGCAGTTTCTGTAGCCCCTCCCAATCGCCTGCTGCCTTGAGTTGCGCTCGTTTTTTTGCGTATTTTTGTGCCAACTGTATTCTTTTTTGGTTGCGCGCTATGAGTGATTTTCTTGCCATAGTATTCTTTTCTGTGCCCCGTTAACGAAACAATATCACACAGCATCATCTTTGTCCAATTTTTTTGTGGGACAAAGAAAACCCTGCGGATTAACTTCGTTAGAGGTAGTATAGCACACCTTTTATGGGGCAGAACACAACCTTGGAGGTTCTGGTAAACTGCAATCATATACAGAAAAATGGTCAGGTACCTCGTAGTCTTGGATATTTTTATCTTCAATATCACTTCGTGACTGCAGCGCTGCTACACGACTACTGTCCCTTGTTTCCCACACCGCAAACAAGCCAGCGTCTTCGGCTGCCACAATAAAGCTTGCTATTTCATCGTCACTTGGAAGGTCGTCTGGAGATACCTTGATGAAATTAATATCAACGCAAGTACCCACATAGTGGCAGTCGCCGCTATGACTTGATGTTGTTGGCCACGCTTCCGTTACCCTCCAACTCTTCAAACCTGCTGTTTCGTTTAGCTCGTATAATTTTTCCGCAAGATCAGCATGTACTTTGTTTTTATTTTTGGTGGTTATGCGGGTGAGGGTTGTGCAGTTTGTGCAGGTGCAATCTATTTTTTTAAGTTCGCCATTCACCCTTCTCACACATTTCTCGGTTTCCTGTGCTGCAGTTGGTTGTTGCTCTTCTTCTGGTGGCTGTGGCTCCTCAATGGGTGAGAGGGTGCCGACTGGTTCTGGCTGTTGTGGTTGGGTTCCTGCAGTGCTTGGGTTTGCAGGCGGTTCCTGTCTTGCCGGCTCTGGCACTTCTGGAGTTTGTAGTGATGATTCATTCCACACGAATGGATTACCGCCATTGAGGTTGTACCCGATGATGTCAAATCCGGCTTTGACGATGAGATAGGCGCTGAGGACGAATAATAAGCCGAAAGCAATTGCTTTTAGTGCACTCTGCATATCTTTTCTCGCCTGCTGATCACCGCCTTTCACAAACACATTGATTGCCAATCTCGCCCCCTTGTAGAAAAGCAATATCCCCGCTCCGGTAATCGCAAGCCATAGTAGGAGTTTCATTATGTTATTTGCTAATTGGAATAAGTGCTTGATACCGCACTGCTCTTTCTCCTTTCTACCTGTTTCATCTTTTTCAGAGCCGAATGTGCAATCCACAATTAATCCTGAATCTTTGTCGTTACTGAAAACCTTTACGATATACCGACTGCCAGTAACAGAACAGGTAATACTGCCTACTGACTCAACAGTTTCGTCATCAGCGGTTTTCATTGTGAAAGATGTAGTGTTGCCAGCAGTTTGTATGGACACCTTTTTCTCCAGCGGTGTTGCTCCCCACTCACCCTGCTCTGTGCAAGAGACAGTGGCGCCTGCTGTCGTTGCATCTTCTCCTTTTGTGACAGTCCAAGTAATACTTGCCCCTTCGGTGATGCTGTTTGTATCCGCCCTGATGGTGAATGGGGGTTGTCTATCTCGTTGCGGATTGGTGTCCTGCGGATTAGTGTCCTCTCCTGTGCTACCACCCCCGCCTCCACCACTCGTATCGTCACCAGTGGTGTCTCCCGTCTCTGTCTCTGGAGGCGGGGGTGGCGGGCCTCCGGTTGGGTTGCTCGGAATGGTGGTCTTGTGTGTTTGCACAACCTCGTGTAATCCATCGCTTACTCTTGTTACAACGGCAAGATTAGTGTCTTGATCTGGGTTTATAGCGTTGGTTATGATCGTGCTCCACACACCGGTTGCTGGACTGGCAGTGACGATGTTGCTTTCCTGCGGTACGGTAATTTCATTACTTGTTACCTTGACGACCTCAACCGTTGCGCTTGGCTCTGCTGTACCAGATACGGTAAGCCATGGGTTAGATGGTGCCCCTGCAACGGCAAAGCTGACATCTCTGTTGTAGGTTTGGGTATCTATAACCGCACTATATTTTCTACCCAAATAATACTCCTCTTCTCCTTCCTTCGCTCCAAAACACACATACGCATTATTGTCTCCCTCTTCATCCAGTGTGACACTCTGTCCAGCGGTACCTGAATCCCAGCTGGCGATGTTTTCCTTGTTGCACGCTACAAACTGAAAATAGCCATCTTTCTTTTTTCTTGCTAGGTACCAATGTCTCCAGAGAGGACTGTTTCTGTTCGTATCACTTGCGGTGAATGTTATTGATCGAACCTTGTTTCCAATTATGTCTATGTCTCTTCCTTCTGGCCCGGTTGTTACATCAATCTTTATATTTACCGGTTTTTCAATTCCTGGTGTTGTTGTGCATCCCTGTCCGTCTCGTAAATTTCTGAATGTTATTGTTGCCGGACCTGCGCATATCTTTCCCCTGCGGGGGTGTGTATTACATGCCTTATACTCCTGTGTCGCATCTCCGCCCAGTCCGATGGAAAGGCTTGGAACTTCTTCATCCGATGGATTAATGTTTAATCCTGTCCCTGTGAAGCAACTCGATCCGGACACCGCCGCTGTTGCCGAACCACACCTTGGGTCAGGTTGGGCACAACCCGTCACTTTCGGTTCGTCATAGGTATTTTTTACTATGACTGTTATTACTCCGTCTTTTGTTTCTGGTGCTGTGGTGCATTTATCGTGATCAGGCTCTGCGGGATCACCTTTTTTTGTAACTTCATTAATATTTTTGACACAATAATGTGCTGAAAAATTTATAGTATATTTACTTTCTGCGTCCCCTCTTTTTGTCACTTCAGGAGCATCTGTTATTTTGATAAACCTCTTGTTGGTTCCATCGCGGGGCTTAATTTTAATTTTATCGGTGATTTCCTTTGGTAATTCTATATCTACCTTTGTTATATGTGCTCCTGATTTTTCTGCATTCCTAAAACAGTTATTGGGGATATCTAACCACGCAGCACTATCCTCAAACTCGTTAACTTCAATCTCACAATCATTCTTTTTATACTCTATATCTTCTTCATAAAAGTTATCTAAATCTATCCCAAGCTGTGTTACCCCCTTCGTTCCGCTCTTTTTGTTATCAGAATCACAAGGTGAATTCTTGTCAACTCTTCCCCACAAGTCAATATCTACAGTGTCATAAAAGTGTGACTTGAGTGTTGTATTGAGTTTATCATCTTCAGGATTCCGAAAGAACACTCTATACACTTCAACTTTTGGAATTCCCATATCGGCAAGGTCTTTGCTTTCTTCGCTTCCTAAATATTTTACATAAAAAAAATTATTTTTAAGGTCTTGCTCTGGTTGTATTTCACTGCAGTCCACAGTATTAACAGGGATTCGGAACAGTACAATATTGTATTCAGAGTTAACGAATTCAAAGTTATCTTCAAAATATACTTCTTTTATATCTCCAAGTGTCATTGCGGTCGGTCTAATGCCTAGCTTACCCAGATCTTCAAATTCCGTTGAGGACAATCCACGCTGTCCGTATGCCTTTACAAAAACGACAGGTGAGAGAATGAGTACGGTGGTGATAAGAACACCCATTAGTACCGATGTGTATATGCGCATACTGTGTTTAGTATACTATCCCTTGTAGCGTTTCTGTAGTTGTGGTATCATACCTCCTATGATACTCACCGATCAACAAATAGCTCCGATAGATGTGCAGGCGCGTCGTGCTGTTGTCTTTGGCGTAGGAGACACCGTGCGTGTTCACCAGAAGATTCAGGAAAAGGATAAGACACGGATACAGGTTTTTGAGGGTACCGTCATTGCCCGCAAGCACGGCATTGAGTCAGGTGCGACTTTTACCGTCCGACGGGTTGGTACTGATGGTGTTGCTGTGGAGAAAATCTTTCCCCTCTACACTCCCACCATAGATCGCATAGAAATTGTGCAACAGGTCAAAACTCGTCGCGCAAAACTGTATTTTCTTCGTGGTAGGACACCAAAACAGCTCCGTGAAAAACTTCGTAACACAGTTGCCGTTATTAAAGATGCTGTAGTCCCCGAACCAAAGCAGCAGCAAGAGGTTTCAGACAGCCAAGAACAAGAGCGTGCTGAAGCGGAGAAGCAATCGGAACTACCGCAAGACGATCGACCGAAGCAGGAGGCGCAAGAAACCAAACAACAGCAGGTGGCAGCAGAAACACCGTCGGAGCAGTCGGAAAAACCTCAACCATCTGATGACACTGCGTAACTGTCTTGCTTGTTGCTGAGAAATGCCTTTATACTTCGTTCAACATCAGCAGCGGTTTTTGCCTCTTCCATTAGTTTTGTGCGAAGTTCTTTTGCGCCGTCAAAACCCTCTATGTATGCTTTGTAGTGTTTCTTCATTAGGTTGAATGATTTCATTGGCAATTTTTCTTCAAAGCATTTTGTGTGTTCTACCACCACCTGCAGTCGCTCTGTAATTGACAGATCATCTCGAGAAGTTGTTTTGTTAAAGAGCCACGGATTGCCGAAGATGCCTCGTCCGATCATGATGCCGTCACAGCCACTTTCCTGCGCTTTTCGTTCGCCGTCCGCCCTGTTCACCACATCGCCGTTACCAACGATGAGGGTTTCCGGCGCAAGATCATCTCGCAATGCGACAATGCGACGCATATACTCCCAGTGTGCCGGCACTTTTGACATTTCTTTTCTGGTTCGCAAGTGCATTGATAAGGCAGTAATTCCTGTCTGCAGAAGGGTCGGTACCCATACATCAATTTCATCATGGTTGTAACCGATTCTGGTTTTTACTGATACTGGCAATCCCGTCTGTTGCGCTGCGTGTATTATGGCAACTGCCGTTTCGGGGTTTCTGATCATGTCGCATCCGCACCCCTGCTTTTCAATCTTCCGATCAGGGCACCCCATATTAATATCCAGTCCATCAAAACCAAGTTCTTTCACCAGCATTCCTGCGGTGTACATATTTTCCGGCTTGCTGGTGAATAGCTGTGCGACAATTGGCCGTTGCGCTTCCTCGAATAGCAAATCAATCTGTAATGCTTCCCGACCGGGTGAGCACAATCCATCAGCAGACACAAACTCTGTCCAGAACACATCTGGTTTACCGTACTTTGCAAACATTGCCCGAAACGACACATCCGTCACATCTGCCATTGGCGCAAGTGCAAAAAATGGTCGTGGCAATCTGCTCCAGAAAGAATCACTTTTTTTCATACAAAATACTTAATGGATTGCGCACATCAACCGATATAATTGTTGCTTGTTTCTCTGTATCAGAAAACACCTCCTCAAATACGATGTGTAGTGCTCGAGTTGTGTCGTATAGTGCTTCACTACTATCAAGCCAAATACCGATGCCGTTTTCAAGCTCTATGTGTACCACTCGCGTGTCCTGTCGTAATGAAATCGTCTTTACCAAAAAACCGCCGCTCTCAAGGTAGTGGACTATCTCTGGTATTTTTTGAAAATCTTTTACTGCTGACTCGTCGTCACTGAACACCCGACTGCCGAGGTGTACTGTGTCGGATATGACCAGCGTATTACCGACTGTTATGTCTGTCTCCATAAATGCTACTCCTTTTGTGTCAATAATCAGGCATCGCGCACCCTGGCAATAGGTGCCAAATGATGCCCTTTCCTTTGCGACGATGCGCCATTTGTTTAAAAAATCTGACTCCACACGAATGGTATCGGCGTCTGCCTGCAAAAAGGTTGTGCGTAACAGATCTTCAAACTCCTGTTTTTTAAAAAAGTACCGCGTCTTTCCCGATACTCCGTATACCCGCTTCTTGAGCATGCGCTTTGCGTATGCAAGCATCTCTGCTCGTACCGCCTGATCAATGCTTGATTCCGGCGCGATGGAAATTGACCGTACTGAAACAAACGGTAGGTGTAGGGCGGTCGCCGCAACAATGGCTACGATACTTATTACCAAAAAAATACGAGTGGCAAATCGTAACGCTCTCTGCGTTGATCGGCGCAAAAACCAAACCCGTATCTTACTTTTTAATCCCCTCTTTCTCATTACTTACAGAGTACCGCACATCCACAAAATCAAAAATTTTGATTGTTTTTACTGTGCCTGCTCAGAGATTTGTTTCAAAAAATAATCTTTATGGTTTTGCTGGCTTTTTTTCCCAAAACTCCACACCGTGGAGTCGGAGTATATCCAGACCACCTGCTGGTCCTGTTGTTTTTGGGAGATGGTATCGCTCTATGTGATCTGTGTCGCTGCAGACGATGTTTAACTCTGTTCCTGCATACTGCTCTTTTGTGGTAGTTGTTGGCTCCAGAAGATATACCTCGTCAACATATCCAGTAATGAGAGATCTTCCTGTTGCAGCCACAATATCTTTATTTGGATGCCTGCTGGAAAGTGTTTTTAAGACGACCTGTTGATTATTGAGTATGGTTGTATCGCAGAGTATCCGTTGCGTGTTCTCTACTGTGCCATTTTTGTTGTACACCGAAATTTCGGTTGTGGTGTCAGATGCCGCCACACCACTGAAGTATACTAACCGCCCGTTTTCATTGATGGCTATGGGGAGACCTTTAAAGTGGAGGTGGTCAATGAGTGGTGATGCGTTGCTTGTTGTGACCATGGTGGGGGTGGCGTCGGTTATGGTATTCATGGCGCAAAGACCGGTACCGCCGCTGCATATCGCGGTATATTTATTCAACCCGTTGCCGTACACGAAAGTGCTGCTGTCGGCAATCGCATCACTCCGCTTCAGTTTTGTCGCTCCCTGACCGACTGATACCACATGTTTACCGGTACCATCTCGATACCAGAGTGAAATCGTGTCATTGATAACCTGTAGTGCGTCAAGGAATCTGAAAGAGATGCTACTAATGTCGTTTGGTGTAATGGCAACTCCATTGTTTATGTTTGGATCTGGATACAGTTGTCGGCATCGGCTGCTCATGGAATCTCTCGGCACATACGCAAATTCGCTACATCCGCCGATAATGTCACTTGTGCTGATACTGCTATCGCCACTGAATAGACGGACCGTTCGGTTGCCTACAGCGTCTCTAAAGTACACAAGTACTCGATTAGCATTGCTATCTATGCGTCGCACGGTGTTTTTATTTACACCACCCGCCATAATACGAACAGCGGAAGTGTTTTCAACTCTATAGAGTGCCCCGTTGTATGATCGTGCATACAGGTAATTGCCAGCAGTGTGGATTGAGGTGATACTTCTTGGGTCGTTTGCACAAAAGCGACAGTTTGTGCTGCCGAACCTCTTCCCCAGCACTCGCACAATGGTATTTTGTATATCTGATGACACCTTATACACCGGATTTCCACCATTGACACCACCACTCGCTTTCAGCGCGTCATCAATGGACGCTTGCGGCATGAAGAATAGCAGTCCGTTGTTACCGAGTATGTATAGTCCGTCACTTGTCATTTCAACCATTGTTATTTGCACACTTTTTTCACAAAAACTGTCCAAGAATACATTTCCTGCTCCGTCACGACACACAACCTCAGCATCTTTTGCATCAGTCACGACGGTGCTGCCTTTGCCCAGATACTGTCCTGACCCATTTATCCTTGGACCGTAGGCATAGTGATGTATGACGGCGGTGTTTTCACTTTCGGATCCTGCAACGAAAGTGTTTAAGACATTTTGATTTGGCTCAAGTATACGATTGGTAATTTGTGTTTTGAATGAGACACGCTCTGTATTGTTATCAACAACATATTCCGCATCAATTTGCGCCTGTATGCGTGGTTGCTTTGTTGCATTACTTTCTAATTCAAATGCGAGTTTTGTCACTGAGACGGCGTTATCGGTAAATGGTACCCACCCGTCAGCAGAACTGCACACATTTGGATTTGCGTCAAATAATTTTACTGCTCGTTTTACCTGCTTGTTTGTACTGTCATACCAAACTTTTACCCGCTTCCCTGATTGATCGGTGAATGCTAAACAGCGACACTCACCCCCAACATCCTGCCCACAAGTGTAATCGTATCCGAAGTAGGTTTCACGCGATAGTTCAGAGAAAAAAAATCGAACGGTTTCAAGTGCGATCCGCTCGTCTTGCACTCGCGCTTGATGCCCAATAAAAGCAGTAAAAAAGCTCAGCAACGCGGTTAGTACAATGCTTGCCAATCCAATAGCGACAATCATCTCAATGAGTGTAAAACCCTGGGTAGAGGAAGGTCTCATGTTTTCATAATACCACCCTATTTTTGCAAACCATACGCCACCAAAACTCACTCTACCGGCGGTGTTCGGTAGGTTACTGCCTCCAGTATATGATCAGGGAGAATGTTTGTACTTTCTGCTAAATCGGCGATGGTCCTCGCACACTTGATCGTGCGATGGTAGCCACGCGGTGATAGCGATAGTTTTGTTGCTGCGGACTGCAAAACAGACACTGACTCTGGTGGCATGGCGAGATGGCTTTCAATGATTCGTGCGTCGGCTTCACTGTTCAAATGAATATGTGTGTCTGTGTACCGCTTGATCTGCATCTCTCGTGCCTTGCGTACTGCTATTTTGACCGCATGAGATTGTTCGGTGTTCTGTGGTGCTTGTTTTTTCTCCAGATCATCAAAGCCACTCGCCTCTACTGAAACCCACACATCAATGCGATCGGTGATGGGACCGGTGAGCTTTCGACGATACGACGCCTTCGCAGATGGTGAGCAGGAGCACATCCTGTCGGTGCCGGTATTGCCACATGGACATAAGTTAAATGCGATAGCTAAAATGCACGATGCGGGGAAACTGACTGATCCGCTTGCTCTGGTAACCGTGATGGCGTGCTCTTCGAGCGGCTCTCGTAACGACTCAATAACTCGTCGATCAAATTCAGGAAATTCGTCTAGAAAAAGTACCCCACGATGTGCTAAAGATATTTCCCCTGGGCGTAGTGCCGCGCCACCACCGGTTATTGATGCGTATGAGGAAGTATGATGTGGGCTGCGAAATGGTGGCACCTTCATTGGCGCAGAGGGAGCGTTGTGGGATATGGAGTGCAGGGCGGTTACTTCAACACATTCATCTTTTGTTAGTGGTGGGAGGATACTAATGAGTGCTTTTGCCAGTAATGTTTTTCCGGTACCCGGCGGTCCGTATAGTGCTACATTATGCCCACCTGCGCCAGCAACGGTGAGTGCCCGCTTTACACTTTCCTGCCCTTTAATGTACTCGAAGCCGATGTAGTGATGCGTGCGGTCGGCAGGAACATACGAAGGCACCACCGGCGGTATGGATGTCTCGGACTGTAGGTGGGCGATGAGTTCCTGTAGTGATTTGCATGGGATGATGTGTATCCCGTCGATCAGTGTCGCCTCTTCGGTGTTACCTGCAGGGATATACACTTCTTCAAAACTGTTTTTCTTTGCATGCTGCACGATTGGCAGGATGCCCTGTGTTTGCTGGATACTGCCGTCCAGTGCCAGTTCTCCGACAAACATCTTTTTTTCTGGATTACATCGGATATTCTTCATAGCCAGTAGGTAGGTGAGGGCGATCGGCACATCGAACAGTGTGCCTGTTTTTTTGAGATCCCCTGGCGCAAGGGAGACGACAACTTTATGATTCTGTCGCTTTGGTGATACGAGGCCGGCGTGTTTTATTGCTGCAGAGACCCGTTCTCGCGCCTCATCAACTGCCTTGTCCGGGAGTCCAATGATGGAAAATGAGTGGATGCCGGGTGATATGTCTGCCTCAACCCGCACTGTTCGTGCCGCCAGTGAAACTCGCTGCGTGCTGTAGGTGTAGGCATGTAAGGTGCTCCCTGTTTCTTTCTTCACATATTTACTATAGTACATCTCTGTGCCGAAATAGAAATCTTACTGCATCTGGTGCTACAGAGCATTCGCCGAACGGATGCGGGCATTTATAAGTGGAATGGTAGATTCTTCACCGGCTATGAATACCAGAATAGATCGGCCGAAGAAGTAGTATAGAATCTCATTTTGACTGAGTGTGTTCCGTATTACACGAACATCTTGATTGTCAATTACACGAGATTCAATGGTAACATTATTTATATTAGATTGACGAAACATGCCAGGGAAGATGGGTGAGAGGGCGTTGATTGCATTTTTCTCCCAGTTGCGCATCCACACAAATGCATCACCGTACCTCTTTACCGAAGCTATAAATATACCGCTTGCTTCTCTTTCTCCCAGGTATTTCCCCACGAAGTAATAGTCGCTGAACGCATTCTGTAGCCCCGGCGGAAAACGCGGGCCAAATGAGCGGGAAAAATCTTCAAAACTGAGTTGTGATTTTTCTTCACCTTGCGTTATGTACGGCACATACTTGGTTACCGTGTCTTGCCCGCCATCTTTTTCAGTGATAGACTGCCATGCATCCGGCAGTGTTGCTGCACCTGTAACCTCTATAGACACCTGATTTTCACTACTTAACACATCGGCTGTTGGTGACGCACCAGTTGTGATAGCGTTATTGATGGTCGGCTCCTCAGTGGGGTTCAGTGCGAGAAAAATTACAGAAAACAGAAGTCCGGCGAGGAGGAAAAAAACAATGGCTAGTAACAGCATATTCTGCCTTTGTAGCGGTTTGTTTGGTATTGACTCCCCGTCAGGAGATGCAGCGTATGACCGCACATCTCGTGCCCGCATTCCCATTTCTCGTAATTTTTTTCTTTTCTGTTTGAAATTTTTCCACGCATTTTTGACCTCTTCTTTTTCAATAGATTCTTGCTGTTTTTGTCGCAACTCCTCTCGTTGCTCTTGTGTAAGAATATTCTTTGAAGGCGCCCTTCCCAAGACACGAGCAAATATCCCTTCTTTTTCTTTCATCTGCTCTTCCGGCTCTTGCCTGCCTGTGGACTCACCCGCTTTCTCTTCCGGAGATGTTGTTGGTGTCGTGAGGTTTGGTTGTTTTGATTTTTCCTTTGGTGGCACATCTGTCTTTTTTGACTCCTGTTGCGATGGTGCTTTTTCCTGCTCCACCGTGTTGCCTTGTGCGGACCGCATATATTCGGTCGCATTGGACAGTGTACGCATCATGTCTTCCTGTTCATCGGCAGTGCCGTCAGCGCCTGGTTTTGCTACACTGGCACCTGGTACTTGCTTTCCCTGCGTGACATTCCTATACTTATCTCGCAATATCGCCGACTCTTTCATAATGTCTTTGGTGTTTTTGATATATTCTTTTCGTGCGCGTTGTTTTTCCTCCGCCTCCTTTGCTAATATGGTGCGCAGTTCTGCACCACCTTTTGTCTGTGCGATGCTTCTGGTGTCGTGGTGATAGGTTCGTAATACTGGTATGGCATACCCTTCTCTCTTATTTGATGCGGTTTTCTCTGGCGGATTTTTAGGAGAAACTTTTTGCTTCGGCGCGCCTTTCTTACTTTTACCCACCTCCCCGCTTCGTATAAATGCACCTGATGCATCAGCCCCCAGTGCGTCAATAGATGCAGTATCAACTGTCTCTTGTTGTTGTGCGGGAGCAACCTTATTACTCCCCCCATCTTTTTTCTCCCCTTTTTTTGCCGTGGTAATCTTGCTGTTTTGCTGAACAGGCGAATCGGATTTTACACCCTTAGGTTCTTGTTTTTTGTTCTGTGCCATATCATACTTATAATACCTTGTGTTTGTGCGGTGCGGCAGTGAGGAAGGTGCTATTGTCGTCTCTGTTTTTTATTTCTACCACCGAAAAATTTTCTTCCTTTTCCTCTGTCGTTGTGGCGGTGCTTGTTGTGTGAACGGGTATCTGATCGATCCGTGTTTTGTAGCACCGCATCAAAGAATGACGGGTCTCTGTCTTTGACGCTGAGAGCGATGCGTCCGTCGGGACGGACTTCTTTCACAATGACTGGCACGGTGTCACCCGGGGAGACGACGCTGGCAACGGTGTCTATGCGCTGTGGAGAAAACTCGGAAACATGTATCATACCATCTTTGCTGGGGGATAGTTCTGCAAATGCTCCAAAGTCGGTGATGTTTTTGATGACTGCATCGTCAACAGTGTCGCCAACCTCAAACGAGCGGGTCATGGCATGTATTTTTTCTATGGCGGAGGCAACCGCATCTTTACTACCGCTTACTGAGACCGTGCCATCGTCCTCAATGTCAATGCTGTCAACGCCCGTGTCAGTACGCAACTGTTTGATAGTTTTGCCGCCAGTTCCAATAACCATGCCGATACATTCTGGATCAATGGTGAGGGTCTCTATATGTGGTGCGTGTGGGGATAGCGATGCGCGCGACTCGGGTAATTCCTTGGTGATGGCCTCAAGGATGTGTAGTCGTGCCGCCCTTCCTCTTTCCAGTGCCTCGGCAAGGATGGCAAGCGTGATGCCTTCAATTTTTACATCCATCTGTATTGCTGTGATGCCGTTTTTTGTTCCGGCAACCTTGAAGTCCATAGCGCCGTGATGATCTTCTGGACCTTGTATATCAGTGAGTAGCACATACTTATCCCCTTTTTGCATGAGTCCGATGGCAATACCGGCAACCGGCGCAAGGATTGGTACGCCACCGTCCATTAGTGCGAGGGTAGACGCGCATACAGACCCCATAGAAGTTGAGCCGTTAGATGCGAAGCACTCTGACACTAATCGCATTGTGTATGGGAAATCGTCCTGTGACGGCAGTACATTCCGCAATGCTTTCTCAGCAAGTGCGCCATGCCCTATTTCTCGTCGCTTTGGACTGCCAATTCGTCCGACTTCACCAGTAGAGTATGGAGGGAAGTTATAGTGGTGCATAAATCGTTCATCGGTTTCAGGATCTTCTATGGTGTTGAGCGACAGCGCGTCTCCTGGACTACCGAGTGTCAATGCAGTGAATACATGCGTGCCGCCTCGATAGAATATGCCACTGCCATGTAGGCGGGCGGATATGCCGCCTGCCTGTGTGTACAATGGTCGTACTTCGTCCATACCTCGTTCATCAGCACGCCGACCGTTTTCAACCGCCTCAGTGTGTACCAGTTCATCAACCATATCTTCAAAGTAGCCATCAACGACCTTCTTATCATCAGTGATTTCTTTTTCTTCAAGTAGTTTTCGCCACTCTTCCTGTACCGCCTCTACACTTCCTTCAGAGGAAAACATTGCTTGCTTTATTTTTGAGCTAATAGCGGTGTCAAAGATATTCTTTGCTGCATCGGACAGCTCAACAATGGGTGCCTCCTGTTTCTTCCGTCCGATTTGGGCAATCACCTCTTGCTGGAACTTTTGGAGGTCAGCGAGAATGTGCATCGCCTGTTCGCCTACCTGCGCAACCTGTTCTTCTGCAACCTCCTTCCCTTCCATCTCTATCATCGTAATCTTTTCTTCTTTGCCGCAGAGCAGTATGTGATCGGGCAGATCTTTTGCTTCTTCAAAGTTGGTGAATGGTTGCCAACCATCTGTGCTTTGTGAGAATCGAACTGCAGATACTGGTCCGTTCCAAGGGATGGATGAGGTGCCGAGGGCAAGTGACGCACCCATGACTGCAAGTACATCAGGGTTGTACGAACCAAGCGATAGCACCATCGCCACAACCTGTACCTCGTTGTGTAGTGCCTTTGGGAAGAGGGGGCGAATCGTTCGGTCTATGATTCGCGCATTTAGTACTGCCTCCTGCGACGGTCGCCCCTCCCGTCGCACAAACCGACTTCCTAATATTGCGCCAACTGAGTAAAATCGTTCCTCAAACTCAACAGAGAGCGGAAAGTAATCCTGTGATGCTTCGTGCTCAGACATTGTTGCTGACACAAATACGACGGTGTCTCCGGCCTCAACGAATACAGACCCTCCTGCGTTTTCAGCGAGATCAGTAAAGGTTGTGGTTATCGTAACATCGTTGATGGTGGTAGTAAATGAATTTTTTTGTTGCATATGTATTTTAGTATACCGCTAACGGGTGCGAATAAGGTATTTTTTGGAGGCGCATAGGTCCACAAAGTCATCGGCTGATTCTTGCAATTTTTGTGAGCAGGTTTTGCCGAATGCGACCACCTCAACCTGACAACCGAATTTTTTTACATATCCCAGCGCCGGGACAAAGTCGCCATCCCCAGAAACCAGCGCGATAACATCTAGTTTCGGAGCCAGTCCGATCATGTCAACGGCGAGTCCGACATCCCAGTCCGCCTTTTTAGCGTTGTCTTTAAAGACCTGCAATTCCTTGCTCCTGGTTTCTATTCCCATATTCACCAGTGCTTCAAGAAAAGCGGTCTCATCACCGGATTCGGTGTGTATTACATACGCAATTGCACGAATGAGCGTTCGGCTAGCAACGATGTTTTTCACCACTGCTTCAAAGTTTACTCGAGCACCGTACAAATTTTTTGCGCTGTGGTACAGATTTTGTACATCTAAAAATATGCCAACCCGTTGATTGGCGTGTTTTATTATTACCATAGTAAAAGAATTTAATATAACTAATTATGCTTCAAAGAGCATCTCTGTTGTAAAATATTGTAGGTAGTTTGTAAAACAGAAACAATACAATGCTTTCGTATCAGTAACGCAATATGACTGTAAAACCTTTTGCTCGTGTCCAATTGGTAAAAACTTCCCCTTATTTTCGTAAGCCGAGTTTCTCAACAATGCTCTCGTATAGCTTAGAGTTCTTCCTTTTTATATAAGAAAGGTGCTTACGCCGTTGCTCCACAAGCCCAACAAGTCCCCGACGGGAGTGTCTATCTTTATGGTTATTTTTCAGATGGTTATTCATCTGCTGAATACGGCTTGACAATATAGAAACCTGCACGGCAGATGATCCGGTATCCGAGTCATGCATCCTTGCTGCTTCAATTTGCTTTTGTTTTTCCTCCTTCGTAAGCATGTATATAGTATACAGGGTGATTATGCGCTTCACAAGTGTTTTTCCGCGCCACACTTACCTGTGCTATAAAAAAACCGCAACACATTGTTGCGGTTTTGTATTCCGTCACCTTTATTCTTCTAAAAGACCTTTGAATGACGGAATATTTATGCCGAAGCTGAGATAGATACTCTGCTTCGACTCTCTAATCATCGTGCCGAGGGTCAATACTCCACTTTTGATATCCCTCGACACCTCCCCTTTTACGATGGGCGAAAGGTGTAGGGATGCACCTTTCTCCATCATCACCTCGATGGAGGCATTGCAAAACAACACCTCTCCTTCCCGCTCAATCCCGAGCAGGATTTTTCTGTCGGCGAGGGTATTGCTGAGGATTGACTTTATTGTCAACCCTCCATGTGTCGAGAGGGATGCTTGTGTTGCAATCCCTCTCAACGACGATTTCTCCCCGTCGTGGAAGTAGTGTATGGCGTTTTCTACCGAAATAGTAGATTCGCCATAGATCTTTCTTCCGACCCTTGACAAGAGGATGGTGCTTTGTAGCGCCACCCCGCCTTCTGCCGGGATGTGTCCCAGCATTGATATCTGCTGCCCAAATTCTGTCTCGAATAGTGATTTTGAGAAGCTCACGTTTAGATCTGTCGTGAGCCCTTCAAAAATCACCTTCGGGACTGTCGGATGTACCTCTGCGGTTGTCATCCCTAGCCCAGCTGACACATTGTTTTGTGCCAGAGTTGGTGAGGTGTTGACTGCTAGTAGCGTGATCGCTATTAGCAGAAGAATCATTTTTTTCATTTTCTCTCCTCCTCTTTCTTGTTTTTTTAGAATAAAATTATACCGGTTTTTATTATACTATTTTTTCTTCATGTTGTCAAAAACGATACTATATTATTTATAAAAGTCAAGTTGAGGAAAATATCTCTGGTTTTTGTAGAAAGGCGCATAATGGAGGTGTGAAGTTCGCTCAAGCAAAACACCTTTTTTTGGAACATATTGAGTTGGGGCTGGGGAGGTCCTTAAAGACCGTGGAAAATTATGACCGCTACTTGAGTCAGTTTGCCAACCTTACCGGTGTGAAACAGATTACTGATATCACTGAGCCGATGGTACACTCCTTTCGCTTGAAATTGAATCGCAAGGGTAATCTTAAAAAGACGACGCAGAACTACTACCTCATCGCGTTGCGGATGTTCTTGAAGTATCTGGAAACAACTGGTAGGACTTGTCTTTCACCGAATGCGGTGGTGCTGGCAAAAACCGGTACCAGGGAAATTGATGTTATTACCACCGATGAGCTGAAACGGTTGTTTAAGGCGACGGACGGGGAACACCTCCGAGACCTCCGAGACCGTGCGATCATTGAAACTTTGTTTTCGACAGGGCTCCGGGTGTCAGAGTTGGTGGCACTTAAGCGGGATATTGACCTGACAGCGAAAGAGATACCTGTTCGCGGCAAAGGTGAAAAGGTGCGGGTGGTATTTTTTTCTGATCCAGCAATAGTAGCAATTCACACCTACCGCAGCAAGCGAAAAGATATGTCCCCCGCTCTCTTTGCTGGGGCAAGGGGCGCCGGACACCTTACCACTCGCACCATAGAACGCATTATTGCTAATCGCGCCCGCCAGGCCGGCATTTCAAAAAAGGTAACCCCGCACATTCTCCGGCACATGTTCGCCACCACCCTTCTTGCAAACGGTGCGGATATTCGATCCGTTCAGGAGATGCTTGGGCATAGTAACATTCAGACTACTCAGGTTTACACCCACATTACTAATAAGCAACTTAAAGAGGTGCATAAATATTTTCACCAAAGACCAAAATAAAAGAACAAAACGAGATTTCGTTTTGTTCTTTTTTCCTGACCTCATACTGCGATAGATGCAGAGAGAGATTGCGGGTTGCCGATGTGGTGCCGATGAGAAATCATGCTTTCGTATTCCTCATAGGTCATTTGTGCAAATGTATCAAATAGCTCATCAGACGCATAATAAATCAAATATTCAAGCAGTGCCGAGCGTCTTGCTATCCAAATCTCCATCGGCACGGCAACGGTGCTGGGGGCGACTGTGGGATACATGTGTACTACCTCCGTTCATACTCATACTAATTCTTCAAGGATTTCAAACTCTTCTTCAATAGAAGAGTCATATACCATAGTAAGCGTAATAAGCATACCATGTTGCTCATACCCATTGCATGTAGCCGAAAAAAGAAATCCTGATCGGACTCTGTGCCTTTTATGCCACACAGGAGACCTTCCTCCGCATATGCCCGAAACGCTTGAAATCTATCCATGTATAGCCCTTCTTGTGAGAAAGTGTACCACACAACGGTGTATACTGCAATTATGAAAGTGTACTCTTGGAATGTCAATGGTCTGCGGGCGGTGCACAATAAAGGTGCACTTGCGCGGTTTATTAAGAAGGAGGATCCGGATGTTTTGTTGTTTCAAGAGATAAAAGTGAAAGAAGAGCAGTTGCCTGAAGCATTGCCGGATCCGAATTACACGCATTTTTATCACTCAGCAGAGAAAGCTGGTTATTCTGGGACGGCGATATGGGTACACAGTCGTAATAAAAAAATTATGCGGGACTTCTCAAAAGGTATGCCGAACTGGAAGGACACTGAGGGACGCGTAGCGCAATGTGAGTTTGCTGGCAAGAAGATAGTTATTACGGTTTATGTTCCGAATGGCGGGAAGTCGGAGGAGGCATATCAAGAAAAATTGCAATTTCTCACCACCCTCGCAAACTATGTGAAAAAATTGCAAAAAGATGGTTACCGGGTCATCGTTGGCGGCGACTTCAATGTAGCTCGCAGTGAATTTGACCTTGCTAAACCAGAGAAACACCGAGGTCACACCCACTTCAATGATGAGGTCCGTTCTCATATGGAAAAACTTATCGTAGCAGGACTTATGGACACCTATCGCAGTCGCAATCCAAACCAAGAAGGGGCGTATACCTACTGGGACAACTTTAGTTTCTCACTCCCTCGTGGTACTAAACCTCGTGATGTTAACGAAGGGTGGCGACTTGACTACCTTTTGGTAGATCCGAGTACTGACAAAAAAATAACATCAGCGGCTATTCATCAAAACATCTTCGGCTCTGATCACTGTCCGATCTCTATTGTGTTGTAATGATAAAAAATTTTGCGTTACCGCCTCTGTACCACCTTGAGAAAGGTATCGTGCGATACGGTTACTCGCCCTGCCGCTCCCATCTTTTGTTTTCCTTTCTTTTGTTTTTCGCGCAACTTCATTTTTCGAGTTATGTCGCCACCGTAGAGTTTCGCTGTTACATCCTTGCGGAGGGCAGGGAGTGTTTTTGAGGCGACAATGCGTCCATCCATCTTTGCTTGTATTTTAATTACAAATAGCGCGCGAGGTATGGTTTCATGTAAAGTGCTTACCAATTCTCGCGCTTCCCGTTCGCCACGCACTCGTGACACAATACTTGCGAATGCTGGAAACTCCTCTTCGGCGAGTAGAATATCCAGTCGTGTCACATCTGCTTCCCGGCTCCCGATTCGCTTGTACGATAACGATGCATATCCGGAACTTATACTCTTTAGTTTGTCAAAAAACTGTCGCATCATTTCTCGCAATGGCATTTCACCCTGTACAATACACCGGTTATTTTTAAAATCATTCACCTGCAGCACAAACCCCTCATACTCTCCTATAAGTTGTGACAGTGCTGGCACCTGCTCTGCTGGGGCAATGATGTCTACTGCTACCCATGGTTCGGTTACCGATTCTATTTCGTGTTTATCAGGGAACTTGGCAGGGGTCGCAATAACCATTGTTTCACCCCCCTTCTTTGTGATGATGAAATCAGTACTCGGCGCGGTGACTACTAATTCTATCCCCGCCTGTCGACGCACCCGTTCGGTGATAATCTCAAAATGTAGCATTCCTAAAAATCCACATCGAAATCCCTTCCCTAACGCTGTTGATCGCTCCTCTTCGTAAGTAAACGCCGCATCTACTAATCGCATCTCCTGCAGGGTGTGATGTAGGGTGTTATAATCGTTTGCGTCTTGTGGGTAGAGCGACACCCATATCACTGGCACTGCTTCCTGATACCCTGGGAATGGCTCCGTTTTTGCTTGCGCACGGGTAATTGTGTCTCCAACGACCGCGATACCCGGCTCTTTAATGCCGGTCGTAAAGTATCCTATCATTCCTTTTTCTATAGATTCAGCAGATACCATATCTGGCTTGAATACCCCGACATCTTTTAGTGAAAACGCGGTGTTAATCTCCCGCAACACTAATCGTTCACCTTTTTT
This sequence comes from Candidatus Kaiserbacteria bacterium, assembly GCA_026713605.1. Taxonomy (GTDB): domain Bacteria; phylum Patescibacteriota; class Minisyncoccia; order Phycocordibacterales; family JABAAK01; genus JAPPJI01. Next base: position 19,179 of record JAPOOC010000007.1, on the reverse strand, counting down.
GAATGAGCCGCCGAATACTCGCGCGAACGCATTGACACCAGTGTGATTTGTGTATGAAAAATCAAATACCAACGCGCGTGCGTCTGTTGCGGTGTCTTGTTGCGGCGCAGGAAACTTCTTGATAATTACTCGTAGCAGCTCTTCTATGCCCTCACCTGTTTTTCCAGAAACGAGCAGCACCTCATCTGGATTGCAGTCGAGCAGGTCAGCGACCTCAAGCGACACCTCGTCTGTGCGAGCATGCCCCATATCTATCTTTGTTAGTACCGGTATAATCACCAGATTGAGTTCTTGTGCCATCTCCAACACTGATAGTGTTTGTGCCTGCACCCCCTGCGTTGCATCAACCAGCAATAGCACTCCCTCCACCGCGCGCAACGATCGTGACACTTCGTACGAAAAATCTATGTGTCCTGGCGTGTCAATGATGTTTAGCATGTATGACACGCCGTCCTGCTGATACGCAAGTGATACTGGCTGCATCTTGATGGTGATTCCTCGCTCTCGCTCTATATCCATCCGATCCAGTACCTGCTCCTGCATTTTTCGTTTCTCTATTGTCCCCGTATGCTCAAGCAGGCGATCGGCAAGGGTTGACTTCCCATGATCCACATGTGCGATGATTGAAAAATTCCTTATGTTCTCCATATGCGATTGATGACTGACACTGCTTTTTTCTGTACTATTTTACTTTCTGGGTTTTTCAGTAACCGTAATGTTACAAACCACGCGGACATGCCGATAATACTCATGCCACCGATTGCGAAAATGCCGTTGATGGAGTTGAACTGCATATTACCAAACAGGAAGATGTTCGGCACTGCTGTTGCTATCGCCAACACCATAACCGCAATGAGGTTCTGTGCAAATGCCTGAAGTAATGGCTTGATGTCTTGCCGTATATGGCGCAATAACACAATCAATATTGTCGTTGCCGCGAATATCTCGGGTATGACGATGATCAAGGTTGCAACAAACAGGGTGCCGTATGCCGCTGATTCCAATCCAGTTACCTGTTGAATCATCGCCGTTGCTTCGGAGTTGTTTTGTATGAATGGTATGATGGTGTATATCAGTACTATTTCCACTGCGGAAAGTGTTAAGAAAATAAGAAACACTGCGAGTGAGCGGCCACAGGCGTACAGTGCACGGGCGCAAATAATTAAAATACTCATCGTAAGCGCACCGACAATAAATACTCCGACTATGGCCGCGGTTATTGCTGTTATCTCTGCAGTGAAAGACCCTGTCTCAAATATCAAACTAATCAACGGTTCTCGCAAAATAAATACAAATGCAATGATTGGTAATATGAAAAAGAACAGTCGCCGAAGCGCGCTTTCAATGACTGAACGAAACGCTTCCATATTGCCCTCGGTAAAGTGAGTAACCAGTATCGGAAACGCTGCTACCGAGTATGCTGTTCCGATGAGTACTGTTGGCACTGCTTTTAAGCTTTCAGCGAAATAGTAGATGCTGAGTGCACCTTCAGAAATCCCTACCACTACACTGAATACAAGTATTTGTGTGATGGTGTGTGACAGGAGTGCCGATGCCCGTGGTATTGATATTTTTATTGTTCGCCAGCACTCCCGTACGGTATGTCTGGTTGGTGCCAGTTGTGGCAGGATATTGTTTTGTAGTAGCACTGGCACCTGTATACCAACATTAATTATTACACCAAGCAACACTCCGAGTGCCAGTCCGATTGGTCCGAACATTGGGTACAGCACAACAACTCCGATGATGATACCAATGTTATACAGTAATGCAAGTAATGAGTACAGAAAAAACTTTCGTTTTAGCTGTAATATTGCTGTGAAAAAACTTGATATCGCAAACAATGATGCCTGTATGAGGTATATTCTGCTGAACAACACAAAGGTTTCCAAGCCCTCTGATGAAAAATCATCAAACAACCACTCTCCTAACGACGGAATGGCGAAAAAAAGTATGGTGCTTCCCAGCACCAAAAAAAGTACTAAAAAATAAAATGAGGTGTTCACAAACTCTTTTAACCGATTATCCCCCTGTCGCATTTTCTCCTCAAACATTGGCAATAACGCATACACCGAAATAAATGCTGTTGCCACAATAAATAGCACATCTGGTATTCGAAAACTTGCCACATACACATCAAACAGTTCACTTGCCCCAAAATAGTGTGCAAATGCTCTGTCCCGTAAAAACGATAGAATATACCCGAATACGCTCACTCCGCCCAATATAGAGGCAATTGTGTGTACATTTGTGTGCGATTTATTTAACAACTTCCGCATAGATAAACGGGTAGTAGTATACCACCCTGCATGGTCAATGAAAGCGGGCGCCTATTCGGCGCCTGCTTTCATTGACCCAAACGATAAGCCGGATTCTGTACCCGCTTATGCGGGTGACAATCATTTATCTTGACATACCGTTACCGGTGTGTTCTGTGCGGCACTCCGTGGCATTGCTGCCTCGGCACGACCTTGCACCCAGGTAGGAATTTAGCCGTTTCACCACTATGTTGCCATAGCATTCACCTCAGAGAGGTGCCGTTGCTTCTCAGCTCAGGCGTCACTGCTCGCATCCCTCGGTTTTCACCTGACGGGTGTTACCCGCTACCCTGCTCCGCCTTAAAAAAGACGGGAGTGTCCGGACTTTCCTCTCACACTGTACCAGTGGCACGATGGAGCGATTGTCTATTTGGGTATTTGCAGTATATCTTTTTTGGTCTCTTGTGTAAAGTGTTTGCAACGAGTTCTTTCCCGCAGTGTGCGGACACATTGTAGGGGCTTTGCCCTTAAGGGTTTTGCAATGTGACACTCTCTCCAACCGCACTTTTCCCGTACATATACCCTGCCGGCACCTCAAGCACATATCGTGCTGGCACTGGTGGTGTGAATGATTGTGGGTAGGTGTCTGGTGTTACCGCTTGCTCAATGTGTACTATTTTCATCGTTGCGTCAATCCAGATAATGTCTATTGCAAATTGCATATCTTTCATCCAAATGCCGTGCGTGTCGTCGGTGTCAAATATAAAAAACATGCCTCGCCCTTCTGCAAGTGCCGATCGGTGTGAGAGTCCCGTCATTCGCTGTTCTACTGTTTGTGCCACCTCAACTTGTAGTATTGTGTTACCAACAGCAAGTGCCTTTTCTTCAAGCCCGCTGTTCGCTAGTCCTATATTATTTTTCCTGTGTTGTTGCATACCGCCTACTCCTATACTTACTATAATAGCACCGACAAGGATGCTAAAAATTATTTTATTCGTTCGTTGCATCTTTTTCTTTTTTGTTCAGTGACAGCGCGCAGGAGTTGATGCAGTATCGCTGCCCGGTTGGTGTGTTCGGTGCATCTTCGAATACATGTCCCAAGTGTGCGCCACATTTTCTGCAGGATACTTCGGTTCGCACCATTTCCTGTGATTCGTCCGGCGATAGCCGCAGTGTGTCTGTGCCGGTGGTGTCGTAAAAACTGGGCCACCCGGTTCCTGAGTCAAATTTTGTGCCTGCGTCAAACAGCTCCGTGCCACATACCGCACAGTGATACATGCCGTCATCCTTCGTCTTGTAATATTCCCCGGTAAACGGCGGTTCCGTCGCTCCTTCCTGTGTTACTTGATATGCTTCTTCCGATAACCGCTCTCGCAACTCTTTTTTATTGTCCTCTTCCATATATTGCTACTATACCTCATAAGAACAGCTATATGGTACTACCGAAGTACTCTCTTTAGTCGCCCTATCATCCCTTCCGCTCGTTTCTGTGCTGCTTTTATGTATTGCTCAATATCTTTTATTTTTTGTACCGTGCCGTTTGCGACCTCATAACAGGTGCCGATTTCTACCCCTTCAAGGAACCAGCGGTTGTGGGAGATGAGGAGGACGATACCGGTGTATTTTTTGAGCATTTGCTTCAGGGCGGTTATGGCTTCCATATCCAAGTGGTTGGTTGGTTCGTCTAAGAGGAGCACATTGACCCCAAGCGCAATGAATACAGCAAAGAGGAGTCGCGCGCGCATGCCGGATGACAGCCCACCGACTTTTTGCTGCATTGTCTGTTCTGCAAACCCTGCTTTTTTTAACATATATATTGCCTCTTCTTCGCTACGGCTTGTCTGCTCTCTGAAAAAATCTACTGCTTTTGTATCTCTACCTGCCCGTTCGTGCTGTTGCATCAAATCACCCAGCACTATGCCCTCTGTTTTGGTAACCGTCCCACGCAGCGGTGGTACTATACCGGCTATTGTCTTCAAGACCGTGCTTTTCCCCTCACCATTCATCCCCATTAGACACAGCCGTTCCCCCATCTTTACGGTGAGTGTGGTTGGTCCTATGGAGATGCCGTCTTTGTAACCAGCAACAACTTCATCCAGTCCCACCTCAATATCCCCTTCTGCCTGTCGCGCCTCTAGTTCAAGAGTAAACGGCTCTTCTTCAAATGGTTTTTCAACCTCTTCTATTCTTTGAATCCGACGCCTTATTACTTTTGCTCGTCGCTGACTTGCTGATGCTTTATCCATCCCTGCCCGCGCAACATACTTATCGCTATCGGACAACTCAAGCGCATCTCCTTTTTCGACCTGCTTTGCTGCCGCCCTGCTTGATGCTTCAAGCCGTTTCACCTCTTCCTGGTGTCGCGTGTATGCTTTCATCTGCCTATCAAACTCCTTCTTCTTACGCTCCAAGTAGTCGCCATATGAGCCGCGTTCTATGGTGAGCGCGCCGTTTTTTAATTCAAACACCCTGTTGGTAACATTATTCAAAAACAGCAGGTCATGTGAAATTATAATCATTGCTTTTTTAGACGCTGCAAGAAATGCTTCCAACCATAGTAGTGCCGGTATGTCTAAATTGTTTGTTGGCTCATCCAGCAATAGTATGTCAGACGGCTCCAATAAAAATCTGGTGAGTAATACCTTTGTCTGTTGCCCCCCGCTCATCTCGGACAATTTCTGTGCGGCTACCTGTTGCGATACCCCCAAACCTTCCAACACCGGAAAGAATTGATGTGGCTGTAGGTCAGTCCCATCCTGTATATACGCCACGCCAGTTCTGCCATCCCCTATCGCAATCTCCTGTGGTAAGTATGACACTGTCCGACCACTTGTTACTTTTACTACCCCACCGTCTGTTTCTTCAAGTCCGGCGATAATTTTTATCAGCGTACTCTTTCCCGCTCCGTTTCGTCCGACCAGCGCAACCTTGTGTCCCTCATCAAGGGTACATGATATGTTGCTAAAAACTTGCTCCCCGCCAAATTGTTTTTCAATTTCTCGTACTGATAGTAACATAGTATGTACTATACCATTTTTGCCGTGATTCCTTCTTAGATACCACTTTTCTTTGTGGTTGCTGTGCAACTGCGTAGTGACATTCGTCTTTGCAATTGTGATGAGTATTATCTTCGCGCTGATTATCTTCTGCCTCACACCTGTTGTATATGGTGTATTATGGCTGTATATACCTATGAAGCATCTTGTGATTGTGGAGTCGCCAACGAAGGTGAAGACCATCAAAAAGTATCTTGGGAAGGACTATACGGTTATTGCATCGGTTGGTCATATTCGTGACTTGCCGAAAAGTGAGAAAGATGCAGTGGATGTTGCGGGTGGTTTTACACCGAAATATGTTGTCAATGCGGATAAGAAGAAGGTGGTAAACGACATTGTGAAACAGGCAGATGCTGCTGACCATATCATCCTTGCCACCGACCCTGACCGCGAAGGGGAGGCGATTGCGTGGCATATCCAGCAGGCGGCAAAACTGAAAGATCCGGATCGCATTGTTTTTCATGAGATTACCAAAGAGGCAGTGGAAGAGGCGTTGCAGCGCCCGCGTAAAATAGATCAGTCGTTACGGAAATCGCAGGAAGCGCGGCGAGTGCTGGATCGTCTATTTGGCTACACTCTTAGCAAACTTATTTGGACAAAGGTGCGGTACGGTCTTTCTGCAGGTCGGGTGCAGTCGCCAGCCCTGCGTATCCTGATGGAGCGGGAGCGGGAAATCAGAAAATTTAAACCGGTTACTTACTGGGAGATGCAGAGTGTTTTCAAGCGGGATGACGGCACTGAACACATTGCCGAGTGTGAAAAAACTTTTGAGGACAAAAAAGAGGTTGATGCAATTCTTGCGCAGGCAAAAAAAGCTCGTTGGGCAATACCTGACATACAGGAAAAGTCACAAAAGCGGAACCCTCGCCCGCCGTTCACCACCTCCACCCTACAACAGGCAGCAAATACGGTGTACGGCTGGTCTCCCTCTAACACAATGCGCGTTGCGCAAAAATTGTATGAGGCAGGGCAAATCACCTATATGCGTACTGACTCGGTGAATCTTTCTAAGACCGCTCACGCTGCAATTAAGAAACGCATTGTTGGTGAGTATGGTACTCAGTATTACAAACAGACATACTACAAGACGAGGAGTAAGGCGGCACAAGAAGCACATGAGGCGATTCGACCGACTGATCCCAGCAACCCATTCTGCGGTATCACAAAAGAGCAGAAGGCACTCTATGAACTTATCTTTCGGAGAACTATTACCAGCCAAATGATTCCTGCTGAGCTGATTCGCACTGTCGTGTCATTTCAGGCGGACGATATGCCACTCTTTCTTATTCGTGGTGTGACTATTAAGGAAATGGGGTGGTTTAAGGCAGATCCGCATGCCGCCGGGCAAGAAGTGGTGCTACCTATCTTTCAGAAAGGTGAGCAGGTTATCTGCACTGACATCCAGTCGACAGAAAAGCAAACCTCTCCTCCTCCGCGCTACTCGGAAGCTGGCTTGGTGAAAGAGTTGGAAGCGCGTGGTATTGGCAGGCCGTCTACCTACGCTTCTACTATTAAGACCCTGATAGATCGGCAGTATGTTGAGAAAGAGCAGCGCGCGCTTGTGCCGACTGATCTTGGTGATGTGGTCAGCAGCTTTGTGGAACAGAACTTTGATACCTATATCAGCGATTCATTCACCTCTGATATGGAGCAAACACTTGATGATATCGCATCCGGCGGGAAAGAGTATGAGAAGACGCTTACTGACTTCTATTTCCCGTTCCAAAAAGCAGTGCTGGCGAAGAAAGATGTGCCGAAGTTGACTTCGCTCGGGCCGGCACCAAAGGAATTTCCCTGTCCGCAGTGTGGCGCACCAATGGAATTTAAATTATCAAAAACCGGCACTTTTATGAGTTGCACCAAGTTTCCTGAGTGTCAAGGAGGGCGTACCAAAGAAGGGGAGGAGATAAAGCCGCCGAAACCGATTGGTAAGCCGTGCCCTGAGTGCGACGAGCCGCTGGTAACCCGCACCGGACGGTTTGGTGATTTTATTAGCTGTCAAACTTACCCAAAATGTAAGTATGTTGAGGAAGACCCTGAGGAAAAGAAGCGGCGAGACACTGGCGTGCAGTGTCCTGAGTGCAAGCAAGGTACGATTATAGAGCGGCAAGGTCGTTTCGGACCGTTCTGGGGTTGCTCTGAGTATCCGAAGTGCAAAAACACGATGCGTGCAAAACCAACCGGCGCTATCTGCTCTGAATGTGGCGCGTTGATGATGGAAGGCACAAAGACCATCCCTGACCGCTGCTCCGTTAAAACCTGCCCAATGCACAACCCGCACAAATTGGAGAAGTAAGTTTCTTTTGGTGCCAATCTTACTCTTGCTCTATCACACTGAACTGTTCTTCACTCTTTGAAAAAGGTCTGTTTTTTTCTGGTGATAAAGAAACCCCCCGTAACTCAATTTTTTTTAGATTCCCCTCTGTTGCAGTGCTGGTGTACTCTGAGTCATACTGTTTTTTCTGCGTATGTGTCCGCAAATCTTCCAGCTGCGCTTCAACATATGCCTTTTCGCCATATGCGTTTTTTTGTCTTTCCTGTGCTGCCTTGTATACATAGAATGATTTCTTGAGATGTGTTGCACTCAGTAGTGCGAATAAAAATAGTAAAAAGGTTATCCCCCAAAGCAAAAATGATTTTTTTCTCTTTTTTCTCTGCATACGATAGTATATACTTATATAGTACTATGGTTAGGAAAGTAATGAAATATATTAAGCGGCAGGTGCATGCGTTTGGGGGTGTGCTTGTGAGGCGTTTTGACCCTCTTTCCTTTTTGCGGGTGGTGCTACCGTCATCTTTTTTCAAAGACCTTAATTACCTCCCCTACCTTAAAAAAATTCCTCTCTTTCTTCTCATCGCCCTCGTCATTATCTCATTTATTGTTACCTCCATGCCGCACATCTTTCTTGTGTAAAAAATAAAATTATAAAAATACCTTTATTTTATAGGTTATTTTTACTTTTTTCATTTTATTTTTTGTCCCTTAAAAAATAAATCTTTTTTCAGATTAGTGCCTGGTTTTAAACATTTTGTTTTTCTCGCGCAATACCCGCATACACTCCTCAATGCTCAGCACCTGTTTCCCTTCCTCTGTCTCTAAGGTTACTGTCTTTTCTGCAACTTCTTTTTTGCCGATTACCACTCGCGCTGGTATTTTTTCGGTATGTACTCGCGCAATTTTTTTACCAATACTTTCGTCTCGTTTGTCTATTGTTGTCCGCAGTCCCGCATTGCGCAGTTCCTGTGCCACTTCTTGCGCGTACGGATGTTCTTCAGTACCGATTGGCAGCACCGCCACCTGCACCGGGCAGAGGAAGAATGGGAATTTTCCGGCGAAGTGTTCTATCATAATACCTAAGAACCGCTCCAGCGACCCTGAGATGGCGCGGTGTATCATTACTGGGGTTTTCTTCTTACCGTCAGAGTCGGTGTATACCAATTTGAACCGTTCCGGCATCACAAAGTCAAGTTGCACCGTTGCTAACTGTCGCTTCCTCCCTAATGAGTCACGAAAGTGGAAGTCAATTTTTGGTCCGTAGAACGCCGCCTCCCCTTTTTCAGTCGTGAAACTTAATTTTGCTTGCTGCAGCGCTTCTGCCAATACTGTTTCTGCCCGATCCCAGGTCTTATCAGCACCGAGATACCTTGCCTTGTCGTCGCCTCGCACCGATAGAAATACTTCACAATCATCTTCCTTGAAAAAGCCAAGTGCGGTGTAGAATTCAATAATGAGGGCGACGGTTTGGGTTACCTCTTCTGCAATTTGATCTTCGGTACAGAAAATGTGCCCATCGTCTTGGGTGATGCTCAGTACCCGAGACAGTCCGAGCAGCTCTCCTTTCTGTTCGTCGCGATAAACGGTTGTAAACTCTGCATATCGTACTGGCAGGTCATGGTGACTCTTCGGCGTGGATGCGTATATTTGTGTGTGGTGCGGACAATTCATTGGCTTCATCACAAACTCTTCGGTCTTGCCGCGTACTTTAAACAGCTCGTCTTCAAACTTTTCCCAATGCCCTGATGTTTTGTAGAGATCTGGCTTTGCGATGTGTGGTATCCACACCTTTTCATACCCATATGTATCTAATAGTTGCGATAGTACGCTCTCCAGCGCACTTCGGAGTGCCATCCCCTTTGGGGTAAATAACGGGAGCCCCGATCCGACGAGAGGTGAGAAAGAGAATAGTCCCAATTCTTTGCCGATTTTTCGGTGATCCCGCTCTTTTGCAGCTTCTAACATCGCTTTGTACTCGTCCAACTCTTTTTTGGAATCAAATGCTAACCCATAAATCCTTGTCAGCATTGTGTTTTTTTCATCACCTCGCCAGTATGCCCCGGCAATGGAACTGAGGGTGAATCCGTCCAGCGACACCTCTTTCATATCGTTAACATGCCCGCCACCGCATAAATCAATAAAATCTCCTGATTGGTAGAGGGTGATTTCACCCCCCTCTTTTGCAATATCTTCAATCAACTCTCGCTTGTATGGATTGTCTTTGAAATGTGCGCGCGCATCTTCTTTTGACACAGCCTTTTTTTCAAAAGTTGACCATGTTTTCACTATTTCTCGCATCTTTTTTTCTATTGTTGGCAGGTCGTCGGCAGAGAGTGGTATTGGCACTTCTGCGTCATAGTAAAACCCATCGTCTATTGGTGGACCAATTGCCAGCTTTGTGTCAGGGTATAGCGCAACTAATGCCGCACCTAACAAGTGCGCCAACGAATGTCGTTTTCGCATTACCCTATCATCCTTGTCGCTCATATAGTGTAGAATACCACACCTCAAAAAACTTCTTTCTTATAGCAGATTTTCTATTGAAACATTTCCTTTGATCGTCTCTTCCGATGCCGTGCGATGGCAAACCGATGGGCTTCGGCGTTTGCTGCTATGATGTTTTTTTCGTAGGGCTGTGTGTGTTCTTTTGATCCGAGCAGTTCTCGAGGAGTGTGTTTTTCTGTTTTTACCACCGATACGACAGGGATAGTCACCTCGTTGCCTCGTAGCACCGCTTCAGTAGCATTACGCTGTGCTTTCCCCCCATCAACGACGATAAGGTTTGGCATCTGCCACTCTGGATGTCCGAGTCGACGGGATACTATTTCCCGAAGTGCCCCAACATCATCTCCTTCAGTTGCGTTGCGTATGGTAAACACCCGGTACTCGGATGGCGCTGGTTCGCCGTCAACACATACCACCATCACACCGACTGCTTGTGTGCCCGCTGTATGCGCGACATCGTACGCTTCTATGCGAAACGATGTTGTGCTACTTTCTGCAACATCTTTCTTTAGCAATGACACATCCTGTATGTGCTGGAGTGCGAATATGCGTCTCCGCACCTCCTCTGCCTTTTCAAACTCTTGCTCACGAGCGTACGCCTTCATATCTTTTTCCAGCATTCTGAGTAGTTGTTTTTTATTGCCACTTAAAAACATTCGTATTTCCCGCATCCGTTTCCTGTATGCCTCTTTATCCATTGTCCCATCGCATACCCCCGGACACAACCCCAACTGTGCCTGAAAACATTTTTTCCGTCGCCTTTTGCTCTCTGGTGTGTGTGGTGTGCAGCGGTCACGAAACGGCAATATCTTTCGCAAGATGCGTAACGCTTCTTTTAAAATTGCACCTCGAGGAAATGGACCGAATGTGTGTGAAAAGGTCGCGCTTGCTGTTCCCTGCTCCAACTGTCGCCCCCTTACTAATAACACTCGCGGAAAATCCTCTTTTGTGATACCCACATATTGGAAACTCTTGTTATCCTTATCAACAACATTAAATGGTGGGTGATGTTTCTTTATGAGATTTGCCTCCAGAATATACGCGTCAAGCACACTATCTGTCTCTACTGTTTCGATATGCTCTGCCCGCTCTACCGCTTCCGCAATTCGTTGCCCTCGGTCAGCAACTAATCGATTGGAAAAATAACTTCGCACTCGTCCCCGCAAATCTGTTGCCCGGCCGACATATAGCACGGCACTGTTTGTGTCCCGGAATAGGTACACCCCCGGCATCTCTGGCAGTGTTGTGAAGTCGATATCCTTTTTTTGCATATAGCTACATAGTACAAGGTAAACGCTTCGTTTCCCACCTATGTATGATCTGGGTTCAGCCCGTTTTATAGCACCTATGGCATTAATCGCTCTCCTGGGGTTCTATAGTTTTTCATAAAAAATATTTTTTTCACAACTTCTACCACGATAATGTGGTATAGTGCGCTGATCGGCACCAGCCAAAAAATCCATATCGGTACTGGCACCACTTTCAGTGCAGCGGTGAGTGGCGGCACGGTGAAGACGAGTACCATCAGTACTGCGCTGATACTGACGGCGCCGACAAGCCATATATTATTAAACAAGTTTGTGGCAAAAATACTCCTGTCCAGTCGCTTGAGCGATATTGCCATAAATACAGAATCAATGGAAACGGTGAGGAACATGACTGTTTGTATTTGTGTGTGCGTGAGCTCAGTGAAAGATGTTAGCCATGCATACACGCCGAGTAGAAATAGTCCTGTCATAATGGCGAGAATGCTGATGGTTTTTTTAACATTCTTACTGATAATGTCTCTTGTTCGATCGCTCCTTGGATCGTACTTTGCGATATCAGAACTCCCTTTCTCAAATGCGAATGCGAATGCCATAAATGCTTCCTCTATGATGTTTGCCCACAGTATCTGTATCGGATGTATTGGTAGCATTGCAGTCGCTAATAGACCGCCCGCTACCAATATTGCTTCGCTGAGTGATGTTGACAGTAGGTAGATGAGAATCTTTTTTAGGTTTCTTATAATTTTTTTTCCTTCAAAGATGGAGGCAGTGATGGTTGAGAAGGAGTTTTTGAGCAAAATAAGGTCAGATGCTTCTTTCGCCACATCAGTTCCGGATGCAACGGCAATACCGATTGATGCTCGGTATAGTGACGGCGCGTCATTGACTCCGTCTCCAGTCATAGCAACCACCTCTTTTCGGTCTAGCAACACACGCAGAAGTCGTGATTTTTGGTCTGGCGCCATTCGCGCGAACACTCGTACCACCTGCGCTTTTGCAAATAGCTCCTCATCGGACATATGTTCCACCTCTTTTCCAACCAGCACCCCCTTTGAATCATCTGCTCCGATAATACCGGCTTTTTCTGCGATGTGTAACGCGGTATGTTGATTGTCACCCGTTACCATGGTAAGTGTTACATGTGAGTCGCGCATTTGCTGTATTGCGTCCGGCACATCGGCACGGACTGTATCCTCCAGAGAAAGTAGTGCTAAAAATACAACGCTGTGGTCACCTTGTTCGGCGATCTGTTGATGGCGTGCGGTGTCGTCTGGGATGTTTTTTGTGTTACTCTCTACTTTTGCCGAGCCAATAGCAATAACCCGCCTCCCCTTTCCCGCCTCTTCTGCAAGCATCGTTTGTAATTTTCTCCTATCTGCATCAGTTAGTGACACCACTTTCCCCTGCTTATGCACCCGCCTTGACTGCTCCAGCACTATCTCTGGTGCGCCGATCATATAGTAGTACTGTTCCCCACTCTGCTCTTGCGTGATCGCACAAGAATACTTTTTTGCGGCTTTGAACGGCACATATGCGATCCGCTTGTCCCGATGTGGTGTCTCGGCACATACTGCCTCACACGCTCGCACGAGTGATTGTTCGATAGCTGTTCCGCTAAACACGGTTTCATCTGAATTGGTGTCACCATCACTTTGCTCACGGTTGAGCCGCTTACCATCCGTTGCCAAGTATGCGTTGTGTACGATGCCTCGTCCAAATGATGAAATTGTTTCATCGGCAACCTCCTCCCGCTGGTCAACATAGAGTATCTCGGATAACACCATGTTGCCGTTTGTGAGTGTGCCGGTTTTGTCCATGAGTATCCACGATGTTCCGCCGAGTGTTTCAGCGGCGAGTATATTGCGTACTAATCCGTTATTTTTTAATACCGATTGCATTCCTAACACCAACACCACGGTAATTGCTGCTGGTAGCCCGGATGGGATTCCGGCGATTGCTACTGCAATGGCGGTGATCATCAATTCGGTGATTTCTATTCCTTGCAGTGTCCCGATAATGATAATACTTACCACCGCTAAAAATACTATTCCCATGATCCATCGCGCTAATTTTTCAATCTGTTGCTGGAGCGGTGTTTTTGTCTCTTCCTCGTACAACTCCTTTGCAATGCCACCAACTGCAGTTCGCTCGCCAGTGTTCACCACAACTCCGCTACCATTACCGGTGACCACTGTTGTTCCTTTCCACGCCATATTCACCTGCTCTGCGAGCATTTTTTTATTGGCAAGCGTGATTACCTTTTTGTTTACTGGCGCCCACTCACCGGTTAGTATTGATTCATTAACCTGTAGATTATTTTCGCGTAGTATCCGTATGTCAGCAGAGATCTTTGAACCTGCTTTGAAAAAAACAATGTCTCCTGGCACCAGGTTGTTTGCCGCAACTTCTATCTGATTTCCATCACGCAGTACTAGAGCGTACTGCTTATCTATTTTTCGTAGTAAATCAAACGCTCGTGACACCTTGCCTTCTTGCAACAAGGCGATTGTCATATTGATAATTAATACTGCGAGGATGATGTATGCATCTGCCGCATAGTCAATGCTGTACAGTACGATGCTCGACAGTAACAAAATTAATACAATAGGGTTTTTTACCTGTGCCACGACTCGTCGTAGCCATATAAAGTGCTTTTTGCGCTGCACGGTATTTTCTCCGTATTTTTCCAGCCGCATGTCTGCCTCTCGCTGTGTCAACCCTTTTAGGGAGGTGCGCAATGTCCCTAACACCTCACTCTCTGAGTGTTCGGAAAAATGTCCGGCTTTTGAAGAAATATCTTTACCTGTACGCAATACTGGCTCCACTTTAAGTAGTATACAGTGACTATACCTGTTTGGAGTACCGTACTCCACCCTGGTGTGTTTTTTGTGGGTACGCATGCCCCATACCACTTAGCGCTGATGATGTGGTATCTTACAGATATACCCATGGAGAGGTGGCTGAGCGGTCGAAGGCGCTCCCCTGCTAAGGGAGTAGGGGATTAAAACTCCCCTCGAGGGTTCGAATCCCTCCCTCTCCGCCAACAATGGTGGCTACCCTCTTTTTCTTTCGTTCCCTTTTGTGTAGTTTCTCACTTTTAATTCCCCGCCTTGGTGCAAGTGATTGACCTCTTTCTCCTTTGCCTGTCGTAGTGCATCCATAAGTAGTGCAAATCTTTCTTCCCGTTGAGTATGCAACGGACTGTTCGTATCTATTGCTTGCACGATGTCTTCAATGATTTTTTCAGGTGTGGTGGTTTCAAGGTGGCCGGTCAGCAGCTCCACTAAATTGTCAATGGCATTCTGCCTTACCTGCACCCTCTCCTCTTCTGGTGGTAGCAGACCGCTTCCAAATGTCCTTGGTCTCTCTTTGCTCACATAGATCATATCAAGTGCTCTAAAGTCACGCATTGCGGACTCAATTCTTTCCTGCTCATCTCTCACGAGTCGGTCTGCTTCAAGCCCGCGACTTTCCTGATAATACTGGGTATTTTTTATTATGGTGTTAAATGCCCGGTACTTGCGTTCTATCTCTACCTCAGCGCCCCTTATTTCTTTCCGTCGCACCTTCTCAAAGGACTCTTTTTTCTCTTCCTCTTCTTCATTCTTGGTTACTTTTAAAGCAATTGCGTGTGCCTCTCGCCTTCTTTCTTCATCAATAATTCCCTCTTCATGCTCTGTTTCTGTCCTTAGTGCTTCTGCCACCTCAAAAGCATCAAAATATTTAAACGCTTTTTTTTGTAGTATCTCTCTTATCTCTTCTTCCTTTCCGAATTCTATTGCCTTAATAATGCTCTCATGTTCTTTTCGTACAGCACTCCACAACTCCCTTTTCCATCTCTTTTCTTTTTCACTTTCACTGTCTGTTGCTCCCTCAATTACTCCTCGTACACTTGTATCGTGGTAACGATTGGTATCGGCATCATACTCAATGCGGCGATACTCTTCTTCCTCCCCTGCTTTTTTCTCTTCCAAAAATGCTTTTTCATGTCTGCGGTACTGATGCTCAATCAACCTGTTTCTATACGCCTTCCACTGCCTAACCCTTTCCTTCCACTCATATGCCTCCTCTTTTTTCTTTGCGATATGGTCAGGAAGCTTTCTCTTCACCCCTTCCAACTCCTCTTGTTTTTTTCTTGCGATGACTTGACGCGCGGACTCTCTATTGGTAAATATTTTCATATATTTACATAGTACCCCGCCTTTATCCTGTTTTGCATTTTTTGTGTAAATGGCGGAAAATGTATGGCATGCTATTTTTATATGAAGAAAGTTATTGCTATCGTTTTTTTAGGAGTTATTATTGTTGGAGGCATCAGTTATGCGATAGGCGTGGGGGTACCTGAAAGAAACATTGCGCCCGATGTTTCTGAAGCACCGCTTGATAATGTGGATGTTATAGACCCACCTGACTCAGATCTTGAAATGTTTTCTGACACCTCTGTCCAACAGGATGTCGCACCGCCATCAGGAACAGCCACCACATCAGTTCTGGACACCTCGTTGAGCTTAGCGCAAGGCGAGTATGCAGAATACCGTGATTCTTTTGCGCAGCAACAGTTAGCCAAAGGAAAGCGAGTTGTTTTATTCTTCTATGCAGATTGGTGTCCAACCTGCAGATTGGCTGATAAGAATATACGGGAGGCATCACACACAATACCCTCCGATGTTGTTGTCTTAAAAGTTGATTATGATCGTGAAAAAGGTTTGAAGAGTGCGTACGGTGTTTCCTATCAACACACCTTTGTGCAAATTGCAGAAGGCGGATCTCCAATAACAAAGTTTCAAGGTAGTAGCACCTTACCGGCGATACTTGCTAATATACAATAAACGGCATGCTTGGTCTTTTTTTTATCTCTTTTATCGCAGGTATTTTAACTGTGTTTGTTCCCTGCATCTTCCCCCTGCTTCCTGTTATTATCGGTGGCTCCGTTTCTGATAGCAAACGAAATTCATATGTCATTATTGGTTCACTAGTTGTTGCCATTGTTCTTTTCACAATAATAATTAAGGTCTCCTCTGATGTGTTCGGCGTGCCAACTGAATTTTGGAACTATATTTCTGGTGCATTAGTTGCTTTGGTTGGGCTCACCTTTATATTCCCAAACATGTGGTCTCATGTTCCTTTCGTGGCGGGACTTCATAAAAACAGTAACTCTCTTCTTTCCCGAGGTTATGGCAAGTCCGGATTTTTTGGTGATAGCATCATCGGCTCCGCCCTCGCACCCGCGTTCACTTCCTGTAGCCCCACCTACCTCCTCATCCTTGCAGTTATTTTGCCGAATAATCTACTTCAAGGCAGTATATATCTGTTTGCGTATGCGCTTGGTGTTGGCACCATTCTTTTGTTTGCATCGCTCATTGGGCAGAGCATTGTGCAAAAACTCGGCTGGTTGTCAGACGGCAGTAATGTGTTCAGAAAAATTATCGGTGTGGTCATTTTTGTTGTCGGTATTATGCTTATTACCGGATACGATAAGGTGTTTGCGGCATGGCTCTTGGATATCGGCTTCATAGACCTCATCGGTGCTGAAGAAAATCTTTTGAAATCTGTAACCAGTGAAGATGTTACTTCTCAATAGTCGCTAACACCTGCTGTGCATGTCCTTGCGCTTGCACGCTTTTCCAATGTTTTATTACTGTGCCACTTGCATCTATGAGTACCGTACTTCGAACAATGCCCATTGTTTTTTTGCCAAAACTATTTTTCTCCCGCCATGCACCGTATGCTTCTATCATTTCCCCGCCCTCGTCACTGAGTAGGTCAATGCTGAACTTGTGTTTTTCGCAAAACTTCTTGTGCGATTCAACAGTGTCTTTAGAAATACCAAATACAACGGCATTGTGTTTTTCAAACTCTTTACGCAGTGCTGAAAATTCCAGACCTTCAGTTGTGCACCCCGGCGTGTCATCTTTCGGGTAAAAATATAGCACCACCCACTTCCCTTTTAGCTTATCTAGCGACACCTCTCCGCCATCCTGATTTTTTAATAGAAACGCCGGTGCCTCTTGTCCTTCAAGTATCATTATTGTAGTGTATCACGAAATATTTCTTACACATGCGGGCAGATGCTACAATCTAACTATATCTCCTCGTAGTTCAACGGATAGAACGCGAGCTTGCGGAGCTCGTAATGTAGGTTCGATTCCTGCCGAGGAGGCATGATGATACAACTAGCATACATTCGTTGTCGCTTGTGTGTACCATTCTTACACCCAACCCTGCGCCACAGCATGGGGTTGGAACATTTCGATCACTGAGCGTGGTGGAGAACTGCATTGAGTTCCTTGATCTGGTGCTATCATATTCTTTAGTTGTTTCGTTGGTGTATTACACATTCGCGGTGAGGTTGTATGCGTATTATAATATCTTTTTATTTTCTCGCTTTTATTCTTTTTCTCTTTAGCATTCCGTTTTGTTTTGCAACCGGACCAGGTAATGTTACCGGCAGTTTGGCAGGATGGTACAAAGCAGGTGTTGGTGTATCAACCGATGATGGCACCACTCCGGCTAGTGATGGGGGCTTGCTCAGCACCTGGACTGATGCGAGTTCTGTGGGTGCTACCGCAACACAGTCAACCTCTGGTAATAAGCCGACCGTGCGGACAGACGGTGGGTGGAATGACTATCCATTTGTTGCGTTTGATGGGACCGATGACTTTCTGGATATTTCTATTGATCCTCTGAAGAATAGTGATTACACCGTATTTTTTGTCGGAACCCGAAAGGATTCAATGACCGGTAACCTTGTTCTTGGTGGTGTTACAGAAGGTGTCAATCAAAACCTCATACTCGGGTATCCCGCAAATACGCAGGCACTTCTCGGTCAAGGTTCCAATGATCTTACTGCGACTATCGCTGCGTTTGACACTCCTTCTGAGACCCCATTTCTCCTTTATGGACAACTTGATACCTCCAGTGGCCACGCTCTTTCTGAATTCAGGAATGGAACAGAAACCGCTGTTTCAAACACTAATACAACGCCAATCAGTGGCTCTCTTGCCGCTGCTGTTGGTCGCCACAGTACTGACTTCTTCAATGGTGATCTGTATGAAATGATTTTCTACTCCGATGCACTGACTGATGCCAATGTTGCCAAGATTCTCTCCTATCTTGCTTTGAAATACGGCGTCACACTCGGCTCCCGTGATTATGTAAACTCTACTGGCACCGTTATTTTTGATACTGACGGTAGTTATTCTGGGTACACCCACCATGTTGCCGGCATTGGGAGAGATGACCTTTCCGGTTTTTCGCATATGACCTCCACCAGTTCAGGAGAAGCAGTGCTTACGGTATCTGCGGACACTCTACTCGCTAACAACACCTTTTTAGTGTGGGGTGATGATGGTGGTGATACTGCGTTGACACGAGATGATGTGCCTATTGGTATCACCTCAAGAACCGGGCGTATGTGGCGCTTTCACAGAACTGGGGATATCGGCAAGGTAACCCTTGCGTTTGATCTCACACTTGAACGGGTGATCAACACCAAGCGAGGGAGTGATTTTGCACTTCTCGTTTCTGATTCTCCTGCCATGCACAACGCAGAGATACTCACTATCACCCCCTCCCTCTCTCGTGACGGCATACTCTCATTCTCCGATGTCTCCCTTGATTCCGGTCAGTACATTTCTTTCGGAGCAAAGAAGGACCGTGCGGCGTCTCTGGGTGGTGTGCTCAGGAATGTTAGGTTGTGGCTAGATGCTGAAGACCCGGAGGTGTTGCATACGGATACTAGTTGTACAAGTGCTCCCGCTAATAACGGTGATGCTGTGCGCTGTTGGGAGGACAAGTCAATCTATGCCTCGCATGTG
>JAPOOC010000010.1 GCA_026713605.1 Candidatus Kaiserbacteria bacterium | reverse complement strand
TTTGTATATTACCTGCTCACTCCGCCCATAACAAAGCAAGTTTGATAAGCTTGTCGTTCGCAGAAATATAAAAGGATGTTATGGTATCCTTTGTATATTACCTGCTCACTCCGCCCATAGCTCAGTTGGTAGAGCAACGGCCTTTTAAGCCGGTGGTCCCAGGTTCGAGCCCTGGTGGGCGGACCCAATAGTACAAGAAGGTACACACTCGCTTTTGATCATGTGGCTATTTTTTAACTGTGCAATGTTTCGGTATATGAAATAATATGGGTGGAAAAGACTATTGTTTCAATAGAGTATGTGTTACTATATATTTTATAAGAATTGAAAACTGTATGGATATTGAAAAAATTAAAAAAAGTAGGGATAAAAAATGGGACAAAGAGGATAAGTGGTTATCATCAGGGAATTCAACGAAGTTCTTTGAGGTAACAGGAGATGACAAAACAGACAAGAAACATAGACACCCGGGTGTGCGGGGGGATGTTGCACGCCGAACACACGATATTTCAATACTCAAAAATCTTGCCAGTGATCACAACGGATGGGTTAGATATGAAGTTGCTGCAAACCCTCACACCCCCCAAGAGGTGAGAGTAAATATGGTAAGACTAGATACAGATTGGTTGCTTTATCCTGCCTTGGTCAGCAATAAAGAGGCATTGATGACGCAGGAGGAGTGGGAAGAAATAGATAATATATATAATTCACATCTTAATAAGTAGAAAACCTAAAAGATTAATAATTTCATCAACAAACAGCAACAACCTATACCTTGCTATACAGACGGGAAAGCAGTGTGGTCTTTCCAGTGCCACGCAATCCATTATGTACACGGATGAAAAGAAAACCAAAAGGAGTAAATTATGGCATTGCCCTACCAAGAAAAGGTGCGGAGATCGCCAAAAGAAGAATCCCAAAACAATTTGCAATACGAAACAGACTAAACATATTTTCAGTTTCTGATAATGGGAAGGTCTGGAGATATAAACCATGTGAGATAGGTTAAAAACTAACATTCAAGGAAAAAAATTCTAAAAAAGAGATAAAAAACAAGATAGAAAGGTGCAAAACAACAAAAATCTCGTAGTGATATCTGCATGAAACTCCTCAAAAACAAAAAATACATTGATAAATAAGGATATATTTCGTAGTAGGTTCGTAGTGCTTTAGAAAACATACTAAACATTGAGAAAGAAAATGTTTTTAAATTGATCTCACGACCCAATATTTTGTTGTCAAGTGAAGTTTACAAGTAACCACTATTACTTGTCAATTTCAGTTTACAAGTAACTTCTCCGCACAAGGTAGGCGGTGGGGGGGGGTATAAACCACACCCTTAAAAAAGCAAGAAAAATGCTCAAACACCCCTTAAAATAAAGATTTTTTACAACTCTCATTTTCACTACCACTAAAATTTAGGTACTAATACACCAAAGTTGCAACGAGAAGGTCATTTTCATCTAAAAGATGCAAGACATTGTCACGATTTCTCCAGAGTTCACGGTCTGCGTTGAGGAATAATCGCCACTCTCCGGTAAAAAAGTCAGGGTCGTCACGATGGCGGGAAACACACCCTTCTTCAGTTAAAACATCCTGTAAAAAGCTCTGGCAATTTTCGGTAACTTGCGGGGGGATAGTACGCACTGTGGTGCAGGGTGAGAGAGAGGAAACGATTGAGTAACACGCAGCATCCGAAAAAGGAACATCCCCATAATCAGAAAATTCTTGCAACGGATCTGAACAGGATGTTTTGATGGTTGGGGTAAAATCTTCAGATTGGTCGTGGTATCCAGAACACTTATTCACCTGGAAAGAGGTGTCAACTGGGGAATGTCCCGAGGAAATAAAAATCCTATCCCCAGAACGCACAACGACTGGCGAAGAGGTATCATCCGAACCAAAAACTGTAACAGCGGAGGGTATCTCATACGAAACACTCTTCTGCCGATCAAGCACCTTCCATCCGGTAATAGTAAGAGGTGTCGATGAAACATTGGAGACAAGGAGGACAAAGTACTCACGATCAGGCTTTGAATCCCGCACACCAGACGATCGGTCGAGAAACACAACGGAGCCAGCGTGAGGAGATGGACGATACTGACCAGATGCCTCCTCAACAAAGGCCTGAGCATAGTAATCACCAAGTCCAGATATGAGGGTGTGAAGTGGCCCAACACCGCTACGCAAATCAACAAGTGGGACGGTGCGAAAAGTGGAGTCAACAACTCTCCCGCTCCCAAATGAAACAAAACGAACATTTGGTGTGGAAGAAGTGCCGGCCGTGGTAATAATCGGGGTGGAGGGAATGGGTGGGGTAGAAGGGATTGGAGACCCATCAATGTAGGTAGCAGGAACCGGAGTGGTGTGCAACTTCCCAAACAGCTCCATTTTTTCAATCTCTTCTCGGTAGATGATAATAATTCCGACAAAAAGCATAAAGAAGAGGAAAATCGGAAGAAGAACACCAAGTTGCATATCTTTCATACACTCTCAAGATACCACACGAGAACAGGAATAGTGCAACACTACTCACCACCAACAAACGATGGTTGAAAATACTGGTTGAGAGATACTTTTTCGGTCTCAACAGACACAACCGCTCCACCACGCACAGTAGCAACACCAACCAACCCCTCCATGGTCTCCTCTGAAAAATACTGATCAAAAATAAAATTACCCAAACTGTATAAAATCCACCCACCGTTATACTCCTCAACCTCCTGAACAACATGCGGGTGGTGGCCGATGATAATATCTGCTCCGGCATCAATAAGTGCGCGGCCAACACGCTGCTGCTCTGCATTTGGTTGTGACACATATTCATCACCCCAATGCAGAGATACAGCAACAACGGAAACTTTCGCTTGTAACGCAACAATCTGCTCCCGCATAGACACCAAAGAGTACTCGGAGATACCGGGATAATCAGCACCCGCAGCACCATACTCGTAAAACGGTGTGAAGCCAAGAAAACCAACACTACTCCCATCGGGAAATGAGTGAATATATGGTGCATTCGCCTCAACATAATCACACCCTGCCCCAACAACACCAACACCAGCCACAACCAGCCGCTTCCTAGTATCGCACAATGCTGCGCCACCCCAATCAAAACTGTGGTTGTTTGCCAAACTTACCACATCAACACCAGCAAACAGTAAGCCATCAAGAGCAGTAAGGGGGAAATTAAACGAATACACACCACCAGCATCTTGACCAACAGCACTCATCACTCCTTCGTGATTAACAAACACCACATCGGCACCAGAAAGCCGTTTTGCAACAAACTGCCACGGAAACCGCCAGTCGTTCTCACCATATCGTGCAACCCAAAACGCAACACCTCGATCCAACATCACATCACCAGCTAAGAGCATGGTATATGTATCCAACTGTTCTTTCCCATGGTACGCCGAGTCATCCTGCTCCACAGCGAGTGGTACAGTGGTTTGTCGAAAACCTGAAAATACAACAAAACTAATGAGGAGGAGAAAAAGTAAAAACAGCACACGAAAAACCGCCATACGCTATGTGCGAACCTTTGCTTCTCGCACGAGTTTTAAAAATTCTTGCACCTGCTCCTCAACACCCCCCTGCAAGGCAACTCCTTGCAAAACATCCGCAATCTCTCTCTTCTCATACCCAAGTGCAACGAGAGTGGCGACGAGGTCACCAGATAGCCCAGAATCATCGGAGTCAACCTCTATCTTCTTCTGCAAATCAAGCACCATGCGCTGCGCCTGCTTCTTCCCCACCCCAAACGAAGTTAGTGTGGCAACATCCTCTTTCTGGATTGCTGACAAAAGTGTCTGCACTGGCATCGCATCAAGGACGGCAAACGCCTTTTTCGGACCAACCCCAGAAACAGAGATGAGGAGTAAAAAGGCGGAGTATTCCTCTTGCTCAAGAAAACCAAACAAATCAATGGTATCCTTCCGCACAGCGGTGTGCGTGTAAAGCGTGCAGGACTTCTTCGCAAGAATGCTATTTTTTGTCGTCGCCGAAACCGTCACCGCATAGCCAACCCCACCGCCGGTCTCCACCACAACCACATCCTTCCCTGCATCCCGAACCGTACCTGTAAGTGCACCAATCATACACCCAGTATGCCACACCACCAAGGCAAATCTATAAACTCAAAACAAGGTATTCCGCAATCTCCGCATCAGTAGATCCGCGCAACCGCCCGACACGAACTACCTCCTCAGCTCGCACAAACAAAGCAAAGGGGTCATCAATGGTAACAAGCGCCTTCTTCGCCTTTGTGTACACAAACGGTTTCAAACCAGCGACAGAAGCACTGTCAGATTGCGACACCAACACCAACACTCGCAATTGCCACAACAACATATTCAGCACCGTAGACGATAAACCACCACGCAGCAGCAACGAATGCAGTGCGGTAAAGGATTTCCCCCGATCTCCCCGCAAAAACACATCAACAAAAGCAAATACTGATCGTGTATCCTCCGACACCACTTTCCGTTCCTGGCACCGATTAATCACCGCACCAACAGCGGAAAACTTCTTTTCACCACGCACATCCAGCGACGGCTCAAACACCACAAACATGTGTGGCGATGCAACATACCGGGACAAGTTATCAATCAGGTGCCTCCCGGAAGAATCAGCAATCATCTCATCACAAAACACGATGTACTTCCGCTCAAACAACCCTTGCCCCAACAGCAACTCTTCCAATGAATGGTGCTCATCTGCGGGCGACAAGTAAATATACTCCGCCCCTTCCCGCTTCTTTTGACAGGCGGCAACAAACTCCTTGCTCAACTCACGCGCCCCAAACCGATCCCCGCAAAACACATATAACATGCCGACAGTATACCAAACGCACACCTCCCAAACCACAGTCAAATCTTTTAAATCGCTGCAGTAAATAAAAAATGGCAAAATGCCACAGAAAAACCTCAACCTTTCAACGACCCCCAATTCTTGCCCCGCCCCACACTTGCCAGTAACCGTATCGGCTCCCCATCCTCCGGGTATACTGACTCCATCACCTCCACAATCTTTTGAATCGCCACATCAGCGACTTTCGGACGAACCTCAAACAGCAGCTCGTCGTGAATTTGCAACAACATCCGAACATCATTCTCTAACCCCTCTTTTTGCAACATAGCAGCAACCCGAATCATCGCCAACTTAATAATATCGGCGGCGGTACCCTGTATCACGGTGTTAGCGGCGGTCCGCTCTGCTTGTGCCCGCACATACGCAAGCGGGGATGAGATGCCACCAATAGGGCGCACTCGTCCAAACGCAGTCGTCACAAACCCGGTCTCCGCCACCTCTTTCTTGATGGCAGCGAGGTAGTCAAACAGTGCCGGAAATGCCTTTTTGTAATCAGCAAGAAATGCATCTGCCTCTGTCAATGAAACCTTAAGTGAGCGGCTCAACGATTGCGACCCCATACCATACAGCACCCCAAAATTAATGGCTTTTGCACTGTTTCGCTGTTCTGGCGTAACTACATCCCGTGCCACAGAAAACATCCGTGATGCAACCGCCTGATGAACATCAACCCCCTGTCGAAACACTTCCAACAACGCTTTATCTTGCGACAAAAGAGCTGCAAGCCGCAACTCAACTTGTGAGTAGTCAATTGCCACCAAATCCCACCCATCAGCAGCGATGAAGAGTTCACGAATGGCAGTACCATCTTCACCACCAATCGGTATATTCTGCAAATTCGGATCTCGTGAAGAAAACCGTCCGGTCACCGTCCCATTCTGCTGCAGGGTTGTGTGTATCCGCCCATCAGCAGCAACAAAGTCAGGTAATGCATCAACATAGGTGGATCGCAACTTCTCATAATGCCGATACTCAAGAACAAGAGGGACAATAGGGTGATCAGTAACCATTTGCAACAGCACGGCCTCTTTGGTGGTCTTCCCGCCAGTCGCTGTCTTGGATGCGCGTTTCGGCTTCAGTCCGAGATCGCTGTAAAGCACTTCTCCCAACTGCTTTGGCGAGCTGATATTAAACTCCTTCCCGGCAAGCGCATGTATCTTTTTCGTCAATGTAACAACCTTTTTTGTATACCGCACACTCAACTTCTTCGCACCAGCAACATCAAAGCACACACCGACCTGCTCCATATTCTCAATGACCGGCAGTAGTGGTTGCTCAATATCTCTCCACACCGACAACAGGTTCTCCTCCTGCAACTTTTTTTCTATAAACATCAGCGACTCCTCAAGAGATTGCTTGCCGGTGTACGCACACACATCCTCAAAACTCGCATTTGTCCGGGTCGCATCAAGTACCCACAGCGCAACTGCAACCGCTCGAACTGCCGAAAGGTCAGGTGGGGGAAGCACTTTCTCCTCAACAGCAGAACCATCAACACCCCCTTGCACTCCCACTATCGTATCCAGTCGCGACAGTAATGAGGAAAAATCAAACCGCTCCAACATAGCCCGCGCATCAGCATATACAACCCGCTCTCTCCACACCACCGCCCCTTTGTGTGGGGCAGTAATAGGAACATCAGTGTGAATAGTTGCCAATTCTCGGGAGACAAAAGCACTCTCCCGCCCTTCTGTCAAAAGGGTTACCACCCGTTTCGTAAATCCTTTTTCCTGAACCTCACCAGCATCAAGCGCTGTATACACACCATCAAGATCAGCAAACATAGCAAGTAATCGCTTCGCATACACATCGCCAATACCTGGCACCCCAGCAATATTATCAGAACTATCCCCCGCCAACCCCTTATAATCAACAATACGCGCAGCAGGATAGCCATTCTTTTTCTCAACCTCCTTCTCGTCATAGAGCACAAAATCAGCCATCCCTTTCCGCAAAAAATACACACGCACTCCTGCATGCACCGTCAACTGCAACAAATCTCCATCACACGATACAATCACCACCTCTTTCCCGTCCTGCGCATCAGAAACAGCAAGGGTTCCCAACAGATCATCCGCCTCATACCCTGGCTCTTCAACGATATGTACCCCGTACGCCTGCAACAGCTCTCGAGACAACTCAATCTGTGTAATCATATCCTCCTCAGGGATCTCACGATTCGCTTTATACTCTTGGTGCGACTGTTGCCGAAAGGTCTCCTCTGGACGATCAAAGCATGCAATAACATGCTCCGGCTCCATCTCCGCAATAATCCGAAACAGAGAATTCGTCAAACCAAACAACGCCCCTGTCGGTGTCCCATCCTTCGCTACCAACCCTTGCACCGCATAGTACGCACGATACAACAGAGCAAGAGTGTCAACATACAATATCATACACAAGGAAGCAGGACACACATAATACCTTCAGTATACCACCCGACATAAAAAACACACCCCCAAAACAATCGTTTCAAGGGTGTGATACGAATCAGACATGTAATATTTTTGGAGGCAATGCCAACCTCGGAAACACCGCGCGACACACATCTTTTTCGTATTCCATACGATCAATTTTGATCCGCTGAATACGATCTGCAATTAAAGCAATCCTTGACTCAACTTCCGAGAGGTATCTTTCACCAACAAAATGATCAGAAGGGAAAATGTCTTGGAGTATTCTGATGATGGGTTTTGCCAACGAACGAAACGACCACTGAGAACCAATACTAACTGCCCGCTCAGTTTGATAGTAAAACTCCTGCATTAAGAACATCTTCACCTCCCAATCTTGCAAAGAATTCACTCGCGTAATACGACGCACACATTTTCTCAGAAACCCTCGTGGCCCCGTCAAGGTAGATAGTAAATAAAAACGCTTTTTCCTCTCCAACATCATGATTCGGTGAGAAAAATGACGATCATAAAAGATAGGAGGAACTTTATCAAGATACTCAAAAGAAGAACGATACCCACTGCAATAGGAGTGACAAGTATAAGAATAAACACACTTCATTTCCCCATCCCCCTTATTCTAAAAGATTGAAAGACGGCGTATCAAAACAAACTACCTCTTATGATAGCACACTAATCAGCAAACATGCTGGTAGTAAAAATCCGTTCATCACCACGAACCGTGACGGAGACAGAGCATGCATCGGCGGGCATGCGATCAGAGACCGCATCAGCCCACTCAACAACAACAAGGGTATTTGGTTCTGCAAGAATGTCGTCCCAACCGATAGTAGTAAGTTCATCAACACGCTCTATGCGATACGCATCAATATGAATAAGTTTCTTAAAAACAATATCAGTGGTAGCGTAATCAACACGCAATACGAAAGTTGGACTGGTCACAGCATCAGTAATTCCTAACGATTTCGCAACACACTGCACAAATGCCGTCTTCCCTGCCCCAAGATTGCCCGACAACCCCACCACTACCGCCCGATCAGATGCCCACTCAACTGAACGCAAAAAGGTGACCGCCCGATCAGCAAATGCTTGCGTATCACCAAGAGATCGCACAACAGTATCCATCGATCACAGTGTACCACCCTGATCAGTTGGAGTGAGTGAGGGGGCAACATCACCACCGTTGCTGAATCGATTAATAAAAACCTCCTGCAGTATTGATATGAGATTATTGAACAGCCAATACACTCCGATAGTCGCCGCAATACTGAGAGACAGAAAAGCAATAAAAATAGGGAGAACATACACCAATGCCTTCATATTTTTCTGTGTAGTAACGGCCTTCTTCTGCGTCTGGTGCATCAGTACAAATTGCGAAACACCTATCAATACCGCAATAATGATTGCACCACTCTGCATAGTATCAAGGAAAAAAGAGCCAAAACTGAGGGTAAAATCAATATGCGCCGGTTGTGCAACAAAATCATACAGCACATTTTTGGTAGCAAAAAAATCATTCCCCATAGTACCCAAATCTTTCGTAACAAAAAATATACTGATAAAAAAAGGAATCTGTAGCAACAAAAAAACGATTGGGCTAAACGGATTCACTCCAACCCTCTTATACACCTCAAGCGTTTTTTCCATTTGCTGTTTTTTATCCTTAATGTTCTCTTTTATATCCTTCAGGTCACCCGATATTTCACTCAATTTCTGCTGTATTTTTGAATTTTTTATTGAACTCGGTAGTAAGATGAGTTTCACCACAACAACGAGCAAAAGAACACCAACAACAATACTGTCAGTACGCACCACATCCATCAAAAAAAACAGCAAGTTTGCTATGGGTTGATAAAAAACGATAAAGAGGATGTTCATAAAAAACATATACAGCATACCACACCAGCATCACACTGTATGTGCAATGGTTGTCAGAAGTGTTCTCAAGTGTTCCTTAGAAACCTCTTCGGAATCTTGCTTTTTATTATGCAACACCACAAAATCGCTGCCAGTATAGCCGACACATGAGATCACATCACGCAACACTCGTCGCACCCTATTCCTTGCAACAGCACCTTTCGCTACTTTTTTAGGAATGAGTATTGAGAACCTCCCAGAACTAGCATCAGATCGCAACACACAGACAACAAAACCATCGCAGGTATACCGCTTCCCATGTTTGAGAATATGTTGCACCTCCTCACGGCGTAATGATAGTTTCATCAGACAATTTGCGTACTTAACGAGATTGCGAAACAGCAACTCGCTTCCTCCCTTTTGCTCGCCGACGCGCAAGCACTCGCCGCCCTGATGGCGTACTGCTTCGCGCTAAAAAACCGTGCTTCCTAACCCTTTTTTTCCTATTTATCTTCATAGCACAAGTATACCGTATAGCACCAAGGAATACAATCACTTATCCAATAACGGGGAAAGTATAGCAGTAAACGAGGTATCCTCTGCCCCACGAATCATCATTGGCTTTGTTTTATCATTAACTGCACTAAGAACGACACGATCATCAGTAATAACTGACAACGCATCAGTAACAAACTTGTAATTAAACGAAGGAAGTGCATCAACAGACCCTTTCATAACAACAGGAATGGTATTCTTTGTAACACCAACGGCCTCATTACTAAACTCAAGGGCTATGGTTTTTTCATCCTCAACAGACAGCGATAGTTTATTCAACTTGTCAGCAAACAGGCGTGCCTTCTTGAGAAAATTTGCAACATCACCACGCAAAGCAGTGATAGTAACATCAAAATCGGTCGGCATAATATTCTTATAGTCAGGAAAAGAACCCTTTACGCTATTTGTCTGAATCAAAACATTGTCCGTCTGAAAATGCACCACCCCTTCCTGTACAAACAAGTGAACCATCGTATCCGAAACACTCTCTAAAATACGAAGCACTTTCATAACATTCTTAATAGGCATGATAACCTCAAAGTCAGTATCGACTGAATCATCAGAAAGAAAACGAGATTCAGCTAATCGAAAAGCATCGGTAGAGACAAAGTAAATAGAGTTATCTTTTGTGTACATATACACACTGGCAATTTCCGGCTTAACAACACTCTCAGCGGCAGCATGCTGCACATCTTTAAAACCTTGCACCAAAACTTCTCGCCGTATTGAAAACAAGGGGGATCCATTCGGCTTCCCAATCGTCGGCTTCTCCCCTTCTTCAAGAATATACACATCAGAAGAGCTGGCATGCGTGGTGACGGTCAATTTTTTTTCACGCAAAGCAGCAGTGGTGGTCGTATCAACAAGTGAGCCAACCACACCATCAAGAACCTGTATTGGAACAAACATCGAACCACCCTCCGCACCTTCAACCTCGGACACATACTGCACACCAAAACCAATCTGCTGTGCTTGCAAAAAAACTTTTTCTTGCGCAACTTCTACATGCACACCATTGAACACAGACCCGAGTCCATCTTTCGCGGTCACCTTGGCAAGGGTACTCGTTATATTTTTTAATACATCTGTTTTTATTTTTAATTTCATATATAAAGTATACTAGTACTACTAATAATGTGCAAAAGTGTATAAGCAAAAAATGCGCAGGACATACAAAACATTTTTTCAATTATGAATTGGTATAAAGGTGTGTACAACTTTTAAAAAGTTGTGAAAAACACATCTCAAAAAATTTCCACTGTGGAAACATTTCGACAGTACACTTGTTATACACACAAAACCAAAGAAAAGATAACCACAATATCCACACGGTTTCCACTACGCTATACAATATCTAAACGCTTCACCAAAACTTCAAAATCTCTTTGAATGGTTGAATTGTCCTGCAACTCTTTTGTTATCTTCGTGCATGCGTGCATAACGGTTGTGTGATCTCGGTTACCAAACTGCTTGCCAATAAATGAGTATGACAAGTTCAAATGCTCTCGAAAGACATACATAATAATTTGCCGCGCATGCACCACCTCTTTCTTTCTCAGTTTTGTTCCCAGCAACTCGGGCTTTATTTGGTAAAAGTCACATACAACCTGAATCATTTTCTCATGTGACATGGTTGTTTTCGCACGAACATGATTCTTGATATATTTTTTAACATCAACAATATCAACTTTCCCGCTTCCTTGGTTTACAATGTGCAGATGGATGCTCTTCAGCGCACCATTAATCTCCCGTATATTCTGCGATATATTCTCAACAACATAATCAATCGCATCTTGAGTGATATCTATACCCATTTTACCTGCTTTTTCAGTACACACAATACGCATATCCTCATACTTCGGTTTTTCAATATCTATGACAACACCAGAATTGAGGCGGGTTCGTATCCTATCCTCCATTTTTTCAAGGTCTGCAGGTGGTTGATCAGAAGAAAGCACTATCTGCGCATTTTTGTTTACCAGGGCATTAAACAAGTGAAACACCTCAATAAGGGTGGATTCACTTTTCTGCAAGAAATGGACATCATCAATAATAAAGAGTTGGTAATTCTGGTAAGTGTTTCTAAACTCCTTGATACGATCTTTTTTAATAGCGTTAATATAGTTTTCCATAAACGCTTCGGTTGTTGTGTAAAACACATTCATTGACGGGTTCACCCGCTTAATCTTGTTGCCAATCGCTTGAAGTAGGTGGGTCTTCCCAACACCGGTTGGACCGTACACATAAAACGGATTATACAAAGTGCCAAACTTTTCCATAATTGCCTGCGCAGCAGTGTGTGCAAACCGATTGTACGGCGCAACAATAAAATTCTCAAATACCAAATCAGGGTTAAGGTTGGTTTCGCGATCAAAACTTTTCAAATCAAGAGGAACGGTTTTTTGTGACGGTACTGACCTTGGAGGTTTTTTTGAAACTCTGCGCGAAATAATGAGTTTCACATTGCGTATACTTGGATTAATTTTAACAAACTCAGACGCAAGGATACCTTGATAGTTTTTTTGTATCCAACTTCGGGTCAACTCGTTCGGCACACCAAGAACAATAGTCCTCCCACCGTCATCAATTTTAAGTGGGTACACTCCCGAGAGCCATGTGTTAAAACTGTTTGCTGATATATATTCTTTCACAACCTTAGAAGCGTCATCCCAGAGTGTTTGAATGTCTGCCTCCTGAGTAATTTCCATATATCATTTATTATTCCCTACTGTAGTAGTAAAAAGCAAGGGTGTGAGGAGTGTGTTTTTTGTGGATAAAGAAAAATAACAAAAGAGTGGCACGGGAATAGTGGTGGTAGCATGGTGCCATGTACACAGTTCGCAAAAATCCACCGAAAGAAGTACAGAACGCACTACAAAAATATGATATCCGAACACAACGATTACTGTATGCGCGAAACATAACTACACAGGAAGAAGCGGAAGCCTTTTTCAAAAAAGAATGGATTGCGATTGAGACACAGCAGTACAAAAATATAAAAAAGGCAGTGGGGAGGATACTTGATGCCGTAGAAAAGGAAGAAATGATTGGTATATTCAGCGACTACGACTGCGATGGCATACCGGCAGCGGCAGCACTGTATACGACACTACATGCGCTCGGACACCGTCGCATCACCTACTATGTGCCAGACAGAAACAGTGAAGGGTTTGGTCTCAATAAAAAAGGAATCAAAAAAATGGCCGCCAACAATGCATCGGTGGTGTGTGTGCTTGACTGCGGCACAGCGAGTCCAGAAGAGGTGGCAGACATGGAGCAGAAAGGGATGCACACCATCATCATAGACCACCACCTTGCCGACGAAACAGAGCCAAACGCATTTGCAATGATAAATCCGACAGTAGAAGGGGTTGAGCAGCCACACCCATGCGCCGCGGGAGTAACCTACATAGTCATACAGGAGATAATACGAGAAGCACAAAGGAGGGAAAATATACAAAAACCGCCAATAGGGTGGGAAAAATGGCAATTAGATATTGTGGGGTTGGCAACACTATCTGATATGGTGCCACTCCGCGGCATAAACAGACAGTTGGCACATTACGGGTTACAGGTGTTGAGAAAAAGCCCGAGACCTGGTATACAAGCACTTTGCGATGTACTGCGCCTTGATCAACAGAAAGTCACACAAGACGACCTTTCATTTTTGATCATCCCAAGAATAAATGCGGCATCAAGGATGGGGGGAGCAGAAACTGCGTTCAAATTACTGACAACTAGTAGCACCACTGAAGCGGCACAACTTGCGAGAACCTTGACAGAACTCAACAACAAAAGAAAAACAGCGGTCGCGACAATGACAAAAGCGGCACAAAAACAAGCAGAAAGCAAGGGTAAAGAAAAAGCGGTGTGGGTATTTGGAAATCGCGAGTGGAAACCATCACTGGTGGGGTTGGTGGCACAGAAGATTGCAGAAACCTATAGAAAAACAGTGTTTGTGTGGGGACAGGGTGGGACAGAAGAGAAAGCGGTTATAAAGGGTTCATGCAGGTCAAAAGAACACAATGTATTCTCACTGATGAAAAACACACCAGAGGTGTTCACTGAGGCAGGGGGACACAAACAGGCGGGAGGGTTCACACTAGCACACGGAGCAGAGGTGTCTCTTGAAGATGCTCTCAACCAAACAGCAAGCAAGCAGGAGCAAGAGGTGTCGGCGCATGAGATGGTGGTAGATAACGAATGCACCATCAGTGAGGTGGCAGATGTCTATAAACTCTATGAGCAATTTGCGCCATTTGGTGTACAAAACGAGGTGATTCGCATTGCCATACCACAATGCACGATACACAAAAAATCAATGTTTGGAAAAAAGAAAGAGCATGTGCGGTACACACTCACTGACGGGACGGGATATCTAGATGGCATCGCTTTTTTCGCTAAGGAAAATAAAGAGGTGCACGCAGAGCCAGGTCAAACGCTACGCGCAGTCGTGGGGTGTGTTGAAATGGACACCTACCGAAGAAAAATACAAATCAGAGTAATACGGTGTATACCATAAAAGGGGTATGCCAAGATTTTTTATCATCGCAATCACAGCAGCGTTCGCGCTCGGTTGCACCATAGCGCAACACATCACATGGAATGCGGCACCATACATCGCGTATAGTGTTGTTGGACTAGCGGTGGCAGTATTGCTATTACAAAAGAGAGAAAAGGCAATGCTGGTTTGCGTGTGTGGTATTATTGTGCTACTTGGGATAATGCGGGTACTACTGCCAATGAAAAACCAAGACATATCTATAACAGAGCAGTACAAAAAACAGGTACACATAGAGGGAGTTATAAAGGGCGATATAGAGGATAAGAACACAAAGAGCAGGTATACCGTAGTAATACACAAAATCAACAACGAGGTGGTAGAAGAAAAGAAGATACTGGTCTACGAACCATACCCATCCCGGTGTGTGAGTGGCGAGGAGGTATCATTTGAGGCAAAATTAAGCGAAGCGGAAGATTTTATGACTAATGCGGGGAGAGTGTTCGCATACAAGCGGTACTTGCAACAGATGGGCATATCTGCGATATCGTACATACAAGAAAGTGGGTGTGTCGGTCAGAGAAAACAGTATGCAATTTTTGAGAGGATGCGTACACACTTTGTAAAAGCAATGCATACATTTTTACCAACAAAAGAAGCAACACTGCTGGGAGGATTATTGCTCGGACTACGCGGGACACTGCCGGCAGATCTTATGGAGGCATTTAGGGCAACTGGATTGATACATATCATTGTGTTATCAGGACACAATATAACCTTGATTGCAGAAGGGGTACGAAAAATACTCAGGAAAACACCTACCACAGTCAGCTTCACAGTATCTTTAGCAGTGATAGTACTATTCGTTCTGTTTGCGGGGGCACAAATGGCAGCGATACGAGCGGGAAGCATGGCAGTAATAGCACTTGTCGCCCGAGCAACACACCGTGAATACGACGGTATCCGTGCGTTGACATTTGTGGCACTCGCCATGATGGTATACAACCCAGCACAAGTACTGTTCAGCACAGCATTCCACCTGTCGTTCCTCGCAACACTTGGACTCTTGCTTTTTTCAGAAAGTATCGAGAAAAAAATGAAAAAAATACCTCAAAAATATGAAATGCGTAGCATTGTGGCAGCGACACTAGCAACGCACATACTCCTATTCCCCTACCTGGCATACGCAATAGGAGAAATATCTGTGGTAGGAATACCAGCGAACATACTCGTTTTACCGATCATACCGGTTGCAATGCTCTTCGGTGCGGCAACTACACTCATCGCGACCATAGCACCACCGGTAGCAACCATAGTGTCTCCAATCGCTTACCTGCCGTTGAAATTAATAACTGCCATAACTGAAATATTGGCAAGGGTGCCACACGCAACGCTACCACTGCCAGAAATAGGGGTGTTTGTAACGCTCATAGTAACGGCAACACTCATATACATCGGATACCAACAATCGCAAGGGAAAAAAGAAGAAAGAGAAAATGAAAATTAAAGAAGTGCTGACGGTTTCCCTAAAAACGCAACAAGAACAAGAACAATCACTAATGGAAGTAACCATGATTTCCCTTCAAACATATACTATATAGTATACAACAACAAAAAACCTACGCCGCTTTTTTCTGAGAGGCATCACCAACATCATCCAGTGGGGTGATGTGGGGAAACCGTTTATCAAGCGCAGCGTACGCCACCTCCCGAAAGAATCGCTTGGCATCGGCTCCTTCGGTATATCGCTCAACCTCCTGTATGGCGACAACACCCTCCTCCCGTGTTCGCACCTTGCTCACCACCTCTTGAGCATACACTTCATCACGCTTTGCCACCTTATCTTTATACGCCCGCTCTGCATGTTTGTAATGACTGTTTTGTCTGTGTCCTCGTTCATTCATCATAAAAATTACCTACTAAACGCAGTTGCCGCCTCTGTTTTGAAACGCAACACCTCCTCATCAAGAATCTGCATCAAATCTATAGATTTGTCTTTCAAAAAAATACCAACCTCCTCCGCATCACCGGCATCCATAAGCTTCACAAATCGCTTTTTTCCTCGGGTATCAAGCGATTCAAGCACCTCATTCAGACACCGCATCTCTATCACATCCACCGCAGAGTCAACAACTTCAACCTGCGCTTCAGGTGGAAGCGACTCCAGTTCTAAAATTTCAATTAAATTTTTTTTCTTAATCTCTTTTTTCAACATACTATTACTATACCATTATTTTTCACCATCAACCGTATCATCGCCACGCATGCCTGAATCCGGACTTGGAACAGATCTTTTTGAAAAACGCTCATCAAGTTCTGGCTGCCTGTTCTTCCAATCTGAATAAGTGTCGGCACTTTTTTCAGTAGTAGCAGGCACCTCACGAAACGAAACATCTGCAACTGCAATAGTGTCACCCCTGAACACTCCGTCGACAGACAAGGAGGTCACATCACCATCGTGGGAATACGCAAACCGCAAGGAATCCCTATTCCCATCATAGAGCATTTCATATGTTGACAGCAGTTGTTTCAATCCTGCAAAATCTTTCTTTGCAAGATCACTCACCAGCAACTCCTTTGCGGCCTGAAAACCATCTGCATTGTCGCCAGGTAACATGTCTATTGACCATGCCTGCACAAGGGTGTGCAATTCTTGCAATAAGTACTCCTTATTTTTTCTCGGTTTCTGGAGGTGGCGCTCAAGGTCACCAGTGTCAAGGTCATCTTTGCGAATGGAGGTGGTATAGCCGTCTTTCACCTCACCCACATCCAAATGCATCACCACACCTTTTTCCATAGCAACCTCAATATCGCCCGAAGAGCCAAGGGGAAAAGTTTTTTCCAGTACAGCAGGGTTGTACTTCTGCAAAACAGTGTATGGCAAAGGTTCGGAGTCGGAACCTGCAACAGCAATAGTAACAAGATGCTCAGGCACTGCGTGTGCACCAAGCATTTCGTCAACCGTCATTTCATTCAAATTTATTTCTGATGGAATGTTTTTAGAAAGATTCTCCAGAACTGCTTGCCTCGCTTCCGGTGTCAAGGTGATCGGTACCTCCGCTGCTTCCACCTCGTTGTCAAGGGCATCCGCAGAAGCATTAGCGGTGTCTGCGTCAGGCACACCTGAATCCGGACTTGGAACAGATCTTTTTGAAAAACGCTCATCAAGCTCTGATTGCCTGTCCCTCCAATCTGAAGAAGTGTCGGCACTTTTTTCAGTAGCAGCAGGCACCTCACTCGAATCCAAGTGTGTCTGTATTGCATCAATATTAATTTTGTCATCAGGATAAATGAGATCTATGGTACCGCTGCGAATGCCGAAATCTCGCAGCGTCGCATCATCCAGATTCCCCAACTCTTCCATCATAGCGGCTAACTCCCCCGATGTCATGGATCCACCATCACGCTGCACTTTTTCCAGCCATATCTTTGACAACGAATCTCCTTCTCGCACGGTGTAAAAGCCATTTTCCACCACAAAATCCGCAGAATCTTCTACTGGTGATTGCTCCACTCCCGACGAGTCGACATCGGCAGTGGTATTCGCTGATTCCGGACCATCATTTGCAGAAGAATCCTGCTGCACACGCTCCGGTGATGCCGCATCAGGGGTGTCTTGCAAGCTGAAACTGCGCTCCTTGGCACCTGCATCTAACACCACTTCTGATGGCACCACCTTTTCACCATCTTCTGAAGTAATATCCGACAAATCAACTGTCTGTGTGTCCTTACCTGCAGGTTCAGTGCGTTTTTTCTCAACATCTTCTTTTGAGGTGGGGCCTTCCGCATCACCACTCACAGTGTCCTGAGAATCTACCAATGCATCCTGTGGAACAGATTCAGCGCCATATGAGGGTGCCACACCTCCATATAGATTACGCAGTTTTTGCGACATGTTTTTTAAATCAAGCGGGTGTGAGTCGGGGAATATCTTACCAACCAAATCGCGCCCCCAATCAAAGAGCTTCGGCATAGCAAAAGCAGAAAATGCCCCACCGACAAGAGCGCCACCAGCACCAGCACCAAACAGTAAAATTTTATTCTTCCTAACAGTGTTCCGCGCGCGCGCTTCACCAAGATTCTGCTTCATACGAAGATTTTCCACATCTTTAGCGTCTGCACAAAAAAACTTAATCGCTTCAAGGTATGCATTCTGTATGTTCTCATATTCCGCTCCACTTCGCATCTCCTCAGCGGTATCGGGGTGATATTGCTGAATAAATGCATCGTACTCTTTTTTCAGTGTTATAATCTGCTCATAATCCTCCTGCTCAAAGGTTTTCTGAGAAACCACAGCATCAATCCTTCCTTTCAAACTCTTTTCCAAGAAAGCTTTTGTGAACGCATGCCCTGCGTGTGCACCGGCAGATGAACCCGTCAGCGTTGATATCCCTCGTCGCAAAGTAAACGCGGCGGCGACACCAGTGCCGCCAGCGGCGAACCCAGCAACTGGCACCAAAAAACCCAGTAGTAGTGTTCGAAGTGACGCTGCGCGCAATGCGGCATAACCAATCTTACCACCAAGAGTATTTTTCGGCTTTCCCCCTTTCTCTTCTGAAAACCACCACGATGCCAAATTTTTGTCCCCCAACCATTTCCACCACTCCAGCACCTTCTCCACCGACCGAGTGTCATTTTTCATACTCTCACGCAAACGAACCTCTTCATGCAACAGTTGATGCTCAAAGTGGGCAATCATCTCCAACGCCCCCTCAACAGCATCGGGGTCAACAGTATCAGAACCCATCTTTTCCTGCAGAGCGACTAAACGAGATTCCACCTCCTCATCAACCTTCTCTTTTGCTGCCACATAACGCTGAATCGTCTCAATGTCTCTCTGGCGTACATTGCTAGATAATACACCAAATCCCAACAAAAACATCTTAACCCACAACTCGTCAGTAGAAACCTGCCCTTTCGGATCTTCAAACGCCTCATCTATCGCCTTACGCAAACCCTGCTTTGCCGTTTTTATGGGGTGAGCCACCTTGTCACTCCAATCAAAAACAACTTGATCAAGATCATACGCAAGACGGACATACTGTTCAGCAACAGACCCTTCCTGCTCATCCGATAGTGTGTCAGATTCCACTGCCGGCTGTACGGTTTCAGTGGGCGTCGTATCGCGCGTACCCTCTTGACCACCTTGCTCCTGTGTCTCTTGAGGGATGCCTTCTTGAACTTCCGCATCCGCTGGTTGTGAGGTCAGCACCTCCTCATTCTTCTTTGTTCGCTTCGTCGTGCCTTCTTGCACGCGCCTCCACATCTCCTTTGGGTTTACCATATACCTATAGAATACCACCTTTTATCACACAGGAAAGTTGTACACATTTCACTGGAGTATACTGTACACATGCCAACAGAAGAATCAAAATTAGAATCATTTGAAGAAAGTGTAAGTACTATCGCTGAAAAGGTGCGGGGGGAGAAAGCGCGGGAAAATGCCGCAGAACAGCAAGAAGGCAATGCCATTGAACAACAGCGGGAAGCAGAATTAGAAAAAATTCGCACCGAATTACAGGAATCATATGGTGACATCGGTGGAGGAGGTGGCAGTGATGATGACGGAGACGATGATGACGGAGACGAGGAAGAGTTTGACAGCACCGCAACACTACAGCCGGCAAATCTTGAGGGCACGAAAGTGGAAAATTACCTTGAAAAGGTGCCGGAAAAATACAGAGAGCCAGTAACTGAATTGGTACAAGGGGCAGTACACAACGGCATAGTCGGAGCGGTAAAAAAAGCGCAGAAAAAAAATGATCCATACCTCATAGACATATTTCACGACTCATTGGCGCAACTACTGCATCAAAAAATGCATGACCAAGGACTACTATGATACTAACACCAGAGATACAGAGCATGCTTGCAGGCAGAAATGCACAGGTAATCATACTGATCGCAGTCATCCTCTCCCTTTGGGTCATCACAATGCTTTTTACGCGTTATATAAACAAAAAGAAAAAAAAGAAAACCTTGAAAGAGTCGGCGGAATATATCTTACTCCAAATCACCCAAACACCACACACAGACACACAGATGTCAGAGATGGAGCAGATTCGCCTCTTTGAAGACCTGCTACACTCCATCATCCCAGAAAAAAAGCCAATAATCTTTGAGGTTGCCATAACAAACGAAGGGTCCGATATACAGTTTTTTATCGCCACGCCTACTGCGTATGCGGAAACTGTCAAGACACAGGTGCGACGGGTGTTTGAGCGTGCACAAGTGCAAGAAGTTTCAGATTACACGATTTTCTATGCCCAAAACCCGAGCATTCTTTCAACACTCACACTAAAGGAATTCCACGCGCTCCCCATCCGGTCGTACAGAAAAACCGAAACTGATTCATTCGCCCCAATCCTCACCGCATTTGCGAACGCAAAAGAAAAACGAACCGGTATGGCAATGCAGTTGGTGCTACAGAAAGCAACAAAAAAACAAACCGATGAGATAAAGGGTGTACTAAAAGGGTTAAAAAAAGGAAAAAAACTGAAAGAATTAAAGCCAAGAAAAACAACGGAAAAAGTAGATCAATTTGTAGAAAAGATGATTGCAGAAAAAACAGATGAAAACACTGAACCATCATCAGAGGCAGAAAAGGTTGAGGAGAAAACACAGGAGCAGTTATATCAGGTTAATATTAGAGTGGGGGTTTCAGCACAAACACAAGAAAAAGCAGACCTCCTACTTGATAACTTGAAAGGAAGATTTGACCAATTCGGCTCCGCAGGACACAACAGTTTCGTTTTCACCAAGAAGAAAGATAGAAAAGCAGCACTTGACCTCGCATTCCGTCTACCAGACGAAAAAAGCGCAATGGCAATGAACGCACAAGAAATCAGCAGCATATTTCACCTCCTCAACCAATCCATGGAAGTTGCAAACCTGCAGTGGATGAAGACCAAGCGTGTGGCAGCTCCGACTGAGATTGCGTCAGAAGGGCTCTTGCTGGGCGACAATGTTTTCCACGGACAAGAAACACCGGTGTATATGCCGGAAAAAGACCGAATGCGACACCTCTACATCGTTGGGCAAACAGGTACCGGTAAAACAGCAATCATTAAATCAATGGCGTATCAGGATATCCAAGAAGGAAGGGGGGTATGTATCATTGATCCGCATGGTGATTTGGTTGATGATATGCTTGCGACGGTGCCAGAGAAACGAATAGACGATGTGATCGTATTTGATCCAAGCAATATCGAATACCCGCTCGCCCTCAACATGTTGGAGTATGACCGATCCCGCCCACAAGAAAAAACCTTTATTGTAAACGAAATCCTGTCTATTTTTTACAGTTTATTTGATGCGGAAACCATGGGGCCGGTGTTTGAGCAGTATATGCGCAACGCACTCCTCCTCCTTATGGAAGGTAAAACAGATGAGCCGGCAACACTCATGGAAGTGCCAACAGTACTAACCGATGAAAATTTCAGGGCAGAGATGTTAAAAAATTGCCACAACGAACCAGTGAAAAAATTCTGGGAGGAAGAGGCACAAAAAGCAGGTGGGGATGCTGCGCTGGAAAATATCGCACCATATATCACCTCAAAATTCAGTAACTTCATCTCAAACGACTATGTTCGCCCGATCATTAGCCAACCTCGTTCCTCATTCTCATTCCGAGAAGTAATGGATAGCGGTAAACTCTTGTTTGTCCGTCTCCCAAAAGGAAAAATTGGTGAAATAAACGCACGACTGCTCGGCATGATCATCAGTGGTAAACTCGCACTCGCAGCATTCTCGCGAGATGATGTCGCCGAAGATGACCGTCGTCCGTTCTACTTCTACATTGATGAGTTTCAGAACTTCACCAGCGACAGTATTGAACAAATTCTTTCAGAGGCGCGAAAGTACAAACTCAGCCTGAACATTGCCCATCAATATATGGCGCAACTCACCGACTCTATTCGTGGTGCGGTACTCGGTAATGTCGGCACCACCATTTCATTCCGAGTTGGTGTAGAAGATGCGGAAATACTGGAAAAGAAATTCACGCCACAATTTTCAGCAATAGAGCTCACCGAAACAGAAAACCTTAACTGCGTTATCGGCATGCTCTCAAACAGTAAGCCACTCTCTCCTTTCACAATGAAAATTCGCTTTGCACCTCGTGGCTCAAAAGAAATTAAGGAAAAAATCATCCAGTATTCCGCCCTCAAAC
This sequence comes from Candidatus Kaiserbacteria bacterium, assembly GCA_026713605.1. Lineage (GTDB taxonomy): Bacteria > Patescibacteriota > Minisyncoccia > Phycocordibacterales > JABAAK01 > JAPPJI01. The sequence continues at coordinate 57,030 of JAPOOC010000010.1, read as the reverse complement.
ATGCCACCAGACCAAAGCAAGCACAAAAACCAAAAGAAAGAGAAAGTTTTAAAATGCCGACATCACCAAGAAAGACCGAATCACCACAAAACAGCACACCACCTCGCCCGCCAAGAGTTCCAAGGTATGTGCCAGATGACAAGGATGACACACCACCATTCCAGCAACCCCATCGGAGAGGCCGAGCAGATAACAGTAGGGACGAAGAAACACCTTCCCGACCACCAGCTCGCCACCCAAGACGGAGACCGCAAACAGCATTGCCACGCCACAACAACGCACAAGACACAGCGCAACCACACACGAGAACAGAAAGACAGCGAGTATACCAAGCAGAAGAATAATCTTCGCTCAGCTACGAGGGGTCAAACACCCCACTAAGAGAACGAGTTACTGTTCTGTGTAGGAATCTAAGTTACTTACCAGTTCGTTTAGCAACAACTTCCTCAGCGACATTTTGTGGTACCTCCGCGTAGTGGGAAAATTCCATCGTAGAAGTACCGCGACCGTTGGTGATAGAGCGAAGGTTGGTGGTGTAGCCGAACAGTTCAGCGAGCGGTGCTTTTGCTTTAATGACTTTCAGATTCCCACGATCCTCCATCTCTTCAACATGTCCACGACGGGAGGAGAGGTCACCGTTGACATCACCAACACTATCCTCCGGCGTTGTTACCTCCAAACTCATCACTGGCTCAAGGAGAGCGGGGTTTGCCTGTTTCACCCCTGTTTGAAATGCCGCTGACGCCGCAATCTTAAAGGCAATTTCAGACGAATCAACTTCGTGATAGGATCCGTCATACAGATCAACGGAAATGTTCACCATCGGATAACCGGCATACACTCCTTTATCCATCACCTCCTTCAACCCTTTTTCAATAGCTGGTATGTATTCCTGCGGAATAACACCTCCTTTGATATTGTTTGTAAACATAAACGACGGTGTGTGCTTCGCATTTTTCGGCAAATTCGCAACTTCCTCATCGGTCATCTCTGGTAGTGGCGCAACCCTCAGTTTCACATGTCCATACTGTCCGCGACCACCGGTCTGACGAATATACTTCTCCTCAACATCCGCCTCCTTGCGTATAGTTTCACGATACGCAACTTGCGGTTGTCCAACCGACGCTTCAACATTAAACTCTCGCTTCATACGATCAACAATGATATCCAAGTGCAACTCCCCCATACCAGCAATAATGGTCTCAGCGGTTTCTTCGTCGGTATACGCACGAAAAGTCGGATCTTCACCGGAAAGCTTAGAAAGCGCAACCCCCATCTTTTCCTGATCCGCCTTGGTTTTCGGCTCAATACGCAACTGGATCACTGGTTCCGGGAACACGATCTTTTCCAACTCAATGGGCTCCTTCTCGTCACAGATAGTGTCAGAAGTAATCGCATCTTTCAAGCCAACAGCTGCGGCAATCTCTCCGGCATACACCGTCTTCACCTCTTCTCGCTCATCTGCATGCAATCGCACAATTCGACCAATCCGCTCCTTATCCCCTGTTCGAGAGTTCAAAATATATGAACCTGCATGCAGTGTGCCAGAATATACCCGGAAAAATGCTAATTGTCCGACAAATGGGTCGGTTTGCAGTTTAAATATCAGTGCGGCGAATGGCTCATCATCAGATGCTTTTCGCTCAAGCGTCACACTTTCATCTTTTGGATGGGTTCCCTGCACTGGTGGCACATCTGTCGGAGATGGTAGGTATGAAACAACTGCATCAAGCACCAGTTGCACTCCCATATTCTTTAATGCTGAACCAGTAAAGACAGGAAAAATCTTATTAGCAATAACACCTTCACGCAGAGCTTTTTGCAACTCTGCGACACTAATATCTTGACCGCCAAGATATTTCTCTGCAATTGTATCATCAACATCTGCCGCCTTCTCAACAATCTGTTCCCGCGCCTCTTCCGCCGCCTGCTTCATAGATTCCGGCACCTCCTCATCACGGATAACTGACCCCATCTCACCCTCAAAGTAGTATGCGCGCATGACCACCAGGTCAACTACTCCCTCCATCTGATCCTCCTCACCGATTGGCAGCTGCATACGCACCGCATTCGGCGAAAGACGATCAAGAATACTCTGAAAAGACCGATCAAAACTTGCACCAGTTCGATCCAGCTTATTGATAAAACATATCCGCGGCACAACATACTTATCCGCCTGTCGCCACACAGTTTCCGACTGCGGCTCAACCCCTGCAACACCATCAAATACCACCACGCCACCGTCAAGCACCTTGAGTGATCGCTCAACCTCCGCAGTAAAGTCCACATGTCCGGGGGTGTCAATGATATTAAAACGATAACTGTGCTCCTTATTCCCTGCGAACTGGGTTGGCACCCAAAAACAAGTCGTTGCAGCAGAGGTAATGGTAATACCGCGTTCTCGCTCCTGCTCCATCCAGTCCATAACTGCCGCACCGTCGTGCACCTCTCCTATTTTATGTGACACACCAGTATAAAAAAGCACTCGCTCAGTCGTGGTGGTTTTACCCGCATCAATATGCGCAATAATACCAAAGTTTCTTACTTTTTCCAGCGGATAATCTCTCGTGTCAGACATACAATAAAATATAAGTAACGAATGTATAATAGTTTACCACGCTAAATGCGCGAAGGCTCGGTTTGCTTCTGCCATCTTTTGTGTGTTTTCCCTACGAGTTATCGCGGCCCCTTCATTTTTACTCGCATCAATAATTTCTCGGGATAATTTTTTATACATCGGGATACCTTTCCGACTCTTTGCTGCCTGCAATATCCAACGCAGTGCCAACACAAGCCGTCGATCAGGAGAAACCTCTTGCGGTATTTGATAATTTGCCCCACCAACTCTGCGAGATCGCAGTTCTGTCAACGGTCCGACATTTTGAAGTGCCTCCTCAAACACGAGTTGCGGATCCTTGTTCTCCGCTTTCTGGATTTCATCAAATGCTTGATACACAATCTTCCGCGCAACCTGCTTCTGCCCACGCTCCATAACATAATTAATAAGTCGCCCGACTTTTGCAGAACCATACTTCGCATCCGGCACCATAACCCTTTTTTTCTTTAACGGCCTCCTCATACACTATTCCTTTGGTTTTTTCGTGCCATATCGACTGCGCGCTCGTTTCCGACCTTCAACTCCTTCAGTATTTAATTTGCCACGGACAACGGTATAGTTCACACCAATATCTTTTACCCGTCCACCACGAACCAAAACCACTGAGTGCTCTTGCAGAGTGTGCCCTTCACCGGGGATATACGCAGTAACCTCCATACCATTTGTAAGGCGTACCCGCGCAATCTTCCGCATTGCAGAGTTTGGTTTCCGTGGATTCAAGGTGCTAACCTTGGTACACACACCCCGCTTAAATGGTGACAAATAGTAAGTTGTCCGGTTTGTACCAGCATTAAAACCACGCCGCAACGCAGCCGTCTTGATTTTCTTTATGCGTTTCGCCCGCTTCTTGCGGGTCAACTGATTCATTGTCGGCATATACCCTATATCCTACCATATTTTCCAAGCAGTACGCAACATCAAAAAATTGCCGAACCAGTAAGGTGTTCAGTCAAGAAAACAACCAACATCACCACATAATCAAGAGCAAACCATGACAAAAACAGCAACAGAAGAAGAAGCGCGATGATATTCTGCCGACCAGTGAACGACGCAAGCCATTGCTCAAATCGCAATCGAAGGTGTGTTGGTAAAAAAGTCATCAGAATTTTTGAGCCATCAAGCGGTGGAATGGGTATCAAATTAAAGAACGCAAGAAAAAGATTAACTGGCACCACAGCCAAACATAGATAGAGTAGGGACTCGGGGAGGACGGTGCCACCAAAACGAAATAGGAGACCAAACACAACCGCAAAGGCAATATTGATTCCTGGTCCTGCAGCGGCAACCATCGCCTCACCGTACCGCCCTTTCAGGTTATATGGATTATACGGAACTGGCTTTGCCCAGCCAAACAAAATACCTGAGCCACTCAGGAGTAATATGCCAGGAATAATGAGGGTACCAAGTATGTCAATGTGTGGAATGGGATTCAGGGTCAGCCGCCCCTCTTGCTCCGCGGTCGGATCACCAAGTAATAATGCCACATACCCATGCGCAACTTCATGCACAATAATCGCAAACACAAGGACAACTAAAAAAAGCAACTGCATAATTTCCCATAGTATAGCATCACACAGTGCTATAGTACAACTGAAATGAACAAAAAAACAGCAATCACTGTACTCACCGCCACCATACTCATAATTGGTTACTGGTGGTATGCGCTGGTATGGCACATGCTGTTCACAGAAGAAGAACCACTCCGTGTACACTTCCTCGATGTCGGGCAAGGAGATGCCATAGTACTTGAGACACCAAATAGCCATCGAGTAGTAATTGATGCAGGTAGGGGGATACAGGTACTCAGTGCGCTTGATGATATAGTGTCAACAAGAAACAGAAACATTGATGTTGTGGTAATGACACACCCAGATGAGGATCACATCGGCGGTTTCATACCAATATTGGAGCGATACACAGTCGGAACAATACTGCAGTCATTTGCAGTGTCAGAAAGTAGTGTGTATAAGCAAGTCATGGAGGCGATAGAGAAGGAAAAAGCAGGGGTACACACCATACAGCAACCACGCTCGTTCCTCCTTGATGGTGTGCAATTTGATATTCTGTGGCCACTGAGTACGGAGGTAACCGAAACAAACGCCGCATCAGTTGCACTACTGGTAACATACGGCAATACGGAAATAGTACTCACCGGTGACGCGCCCACCGAAATAGAAAATTTCCTCATAGAATCTTTTCCAGAAAAACTGGATGACATAGAGATACTCAAAGCAGGACATCACGGATCAAAAACCGCAACGACAGCAACTTTTCTACAGCACACCAAGCCAAATGCAATTGTATACTCCGCAGGAAAAGATAATCCGTATGGGCACCCGCACGACATAGTCCTCAGCCGCGTCAGGGTGTACGCCGAGAAAAACCCAACAGAAAACCTCACCGAATACTACACCGCAAACGGCACGGTATCATTCTGCATAACGCCAACACAGTTCAGTGTGTGTAACTAACAGTAACACCCATGGCAGGACTGTTGATTATTTTTTCGCTTCCGACACCTGCTGATCCTGCACCCGCCTTTCCTCCTCATCATCTTTAAACGCATTTTGCACCTCAACCCCTCGCTCCTGCAAGAGTGCTTCAAATTCCTCTCGCTCTAAGGTTTCCTCTTCCAGTAGTTTTTTAACAATTGAATCCAGCGACTCACGATTTTTTTTCAGCAACGAGAAGGCACTATCATACGAGTGCTTGATAATTTTATCAACCTCAGCATCAATTTGTTTCTCAAGGTCTTGCGAATGCCCTTCTCGACCACCTACAACACCATAATAATTCGGCTGCCGTACCGCCACAGGACCAACCACATCACTCATACCAAACCGGGTAACCATATCATGTGCCAGTCGTGAAACCTCAACCAGATCGCTGGAAGGCCCAGTAGACACATCGCCAAACACCAACTGTTCCGCGGAATAGCCACCAAGTGCCATAATAATCGTATCAACAAACTCTTTTCGTGTTTTCAGCCGTCGCTCAAAATCAGGTAGTGAAAGCACATAACCACCGGCATGTCCGCGAGAAACAATAGTAATCTTCTGCACCGGATCAGCGTACGGAAGGAGTGATGCCAACAGTGCATGCCCTGCTTCGTGGTAGGCGATCATTCGTTTCTCCCGTTTTGTGATCACGCGTCCCTTCCGCTCAGGCCCAAGCATAACCTTCTCAATAGCTGCAAGTAAATCTTTCTGACAAAGACTCTTTCGGGAATCACGAACGGCAAAAATGGCCCCTTCATTTACCACAGATGCAAGGTCAGCACCAGATAGCCCAGGCGTTCGTCGAGCAATAGTTTCAAAACTAACATCTTCTTCCATCTTCTTCCCTCTTGCGTGTACTTGTAAAATTTCCGTACGCTCCTTTATATCAGGAAGGTCAATGACAATTTTTCGATCAAAGCGCCCTGGACGCAACAACGCATTGTCCAAAATATCCGGCCGATTCGTAGAGGCAAGCACGATCACCTTGTCCGTTTGCTCAAAACCATCCATTTCAACTAATATCTGATTCAACGCCTGCTCCCGCTCATCATTACCACCACCAAGTCCAGTACCTCGCGCCCGCCCGACCGCATCTATTTCATCAATGAAAACAATAGAAGGCGCAGATTTCTTTGCCATAGAAAACAGGTCCCGCACTCGGGATGCCCCAACCCCAACAAACATCTCCACAAACTCAGAGCCAGAAATAGAGAAAAATGGCACTCTCGCCTCACCAGCGACCGCCCGGGCAAGGAGAGTTTTCCCGGTTCCAGGGGCACCAGTAAGCATCACTCCTTTCGGAACCTTTGCACCAATACTTAAAAACCGATCCGGTTGTTTGAGAAATTCAACAAATTCCTGCAACTCTTGCTTTGCCTCCACCAATCCTGCAACATCTTTAAATGAAACCTTCCCATGCTCATCATCAGGGTTAACAAATCGGGCTCGCGACCGCCCAAACTGGAACACCTGCATCCCACCCATCCCCTTACTTTGCCGCATAATAAACCACAAAAAAACACCAAAAATAAGAAGTGGAAACAAAAACGGCAAGATCTGTTTCATCCAGTACCCAAAGCCGCCCTCCTTCACAACACTATACTTCAATCGGGCAAACTCACCAGTAGTCACCCCGAGGTTAGCCAAGGTTTCATCAAACGAAGCAACAGAGTCCTTCTGCAATTCACCAACAGTATCATCCGCATAGGTAACAGTAACTCTTTTACCGCTCACTTCAATACTTGCAACCTTCTCCGCTTGAATTGAGGAAACCACCTCAGAGATTGTTGGATTCAACACCTCCTGATTACCTAACCCTCCGACACCAAACGACAAGACAAGGTAAATGAGTAAAATCCAAAACAGAGTGTTCGCCCAACGACGACGAGACCCCTTCTTGTTCTTACTGGTAGTTGATTTTTTCTGAAAGAGTTTTTTAAAAATAGTACGCCTCTCACCAGTGCGCTGGGCATCACGATCTTTCTTTCCACGCAAAAACCACCTACGCTTTGTAGGTTTTGTATGGGATGAATCTGTTTTTTCACCCTCAGCACCATCCCCATTTTTAGGATTTACACCACGCATACTTGAACCATAGATATACGATGTATTATACACACATATGGCGTACATTACCAACCGTAACATACGGCAACATTACGAAATCCTTGATACCTTGCGGGCAGGACTATCATTATTGGGCACAGAAGTCAAGAGTATTAGGACGGGGCAAGGGTCACTTGCCGGGGCAAAAATATTCATCCGTGGCGACGAAGCGTTCTTAATAGGGGCGACTATACCAGCATACCAACCGAAGAACATCATCATAGCGTACGAAGAGGATCGCCCAAGACGGCTACTACTCAACAAAAACGAAATCAGGAGGTTATACACATCCAGTGAGGAGAAACAGTTGACATTAGTGCCGCTTACGATATATAATTGTAATCGGAAGTTGAAGTTGGATATTGGAGTTGCAAACAAGAAAACAAAAAGAGACAAAAGAGAGGAAATTAAAAAACGAGACAGTGATCGATCCATACGACGGCTAATGCGCCAAAGCATCTGACACTCCGAAAGGGGGGCATCTCAGCCCCACCCGAGGTGCTCCCCTTTGGGGGTGTCAGGCCTTGACAGTTAACACAGTCCCCCATAGGTGCATAGTGATGAGAGATCATCTAAAACATCCACAAGTTGCAAACAAAAACAAATTTGCACGGGCATTTACTGAGTTTATCAATAGCTCAGCACCTGCGTTCGCTTAGGCGACGCAAATGCCTCGCTCATCCAAATAAGGTATGAGCCATCCCACGGATGATTCTCGCTAATCCGTACGGGTGTAAGAAAGCGAGAAAAAGTGACTTCGGCTCTATCCCCTGCTATAACCGGAGCATCAAAAAAAGCAGAGACATTGGTCGGCACAGAACCTATCATGTGCAGATGCTATGTAAAACACCTTTAGAGGACAGTTGACATGGACGCGGGCTCAATTCCCGCCACCTCCACTAAAACCGACACAAACAAGAACGCCTTCGGCAGAGCCGAAGGCGTTCTTGCGTATAAAAATAGTGCCACCGCAAAGTGGCACCACACAATCTAACAATGTGCGAGCGCATGCACAACCGCATGGTTAAGGTTTTCAACATTCTGCCGAACCACCTCCGCAAGATTGTGACTGCGAGAGAGGTCAATAATGGATCGGCCGACATTGATGATAAAACGACCATCATCACCCGCAATAGCGGGAACCACCTCTGAAATCTTGCCGCCCTGATGTCCGACACCAGGAACAAGAATGGGCACTTTATCGCCAACAATGTGGCGAGATAAAGCGAGTGCTCGAGCATCGTTCGCACCCAGAACAACACCAAAACCAGGATATGACCCCCACCGCTTAAAGGCGGTGTGGAGAACTCTCTCATATACCGAATGAATCATGTTTGTTGAAAATGTCTGGGGTCCGCCATGTCCAGAGGCGGACGAGCGACACCAAATAAAAACACCCTTTGAGGGGGTGTCACGAAAAAAGCAATTCAGAGAATCAAATCCTCCCCACGGATTCACGGTTACCGCATCAGCAGCAACGGTGTCAAAAGCAAATGTTTTCCACGCATCGTTCATGACATCAATATCGCCACATTTTATATCCAAAATAACCGGAACATCAGTGGAGGAGGTGATGTGAGAAACAAGTGATAACAACCACTCAAAACCAATGTCACCGCGCCCAAAAAACAAAGCAGGGTTAATCTTAAACGCACAAACCAGATCAGAAACAGAGTCAGCAACATCACGAATAAGTGGGAAGGTTGCAGAATCTAAGTTGAGGACAGATTCAAGACCAACGCAGATGTGTTTCCCTTCGCCCTCCCGCTTTTTCAATAAAGAAGAAAAGTCACGGACCATACAAAACCTCCAAGAAAAAGATCATATACACACTAAGTATATACTATACATAACCTCCTCGTAGCTCAGTTGGATAGAGCAACTCCCTTCTAAGGAGTAGGCCGTAGGTTCGAATCCTACCGAGGAGGCAAAGGAATAAATGTGAGTCACTGGTAGCAATCCATATGGTTAAGGTGAAATAGCCACCAATATAAAACAAAAAAATTAGACACCTCCTCAAACAAGGAAAGTGTCTAATAGTGAAAGCTAAAAAGCAATGTTGAAAGAAAAAGTGGGAAGATGTTCCTCACTGATGGGGTCGACTATGAGGGTGGCTTCCGGGTTGACCGAAAAACCACCGAAATCGGTGATAATGCCAGCGCGGAACCGGCACAGAGCTCTGGGACTTTGGTGGTACCAGAACGCTGTCCCAGCAATTGAAGCGCCGAAGCACAGCTCGGTGTTCAAGGGACTGAGGGGTATGTTCAAGTCAACTCCTCCACCACCATAAACCACCATCTCATGGACTGGCGTATATGCCGGCACATCGGACGAAACATGTGCATACAGTTGCAGTGGTCCGAGTGAAAACCCAGATTGCAATTTTGTTCTATGCCGATCAGCATAGAAAAAATCTGACTCCATACCACAATTCGTATGCACCCACCGGTGCTGGAGCGAGGCGTAGAATGAACCAAAGGTTCTCCACACCTCAACAGACAATATCGTCCTATCACCCAAGTCACTGAACGCACCACCCGAAACACTTGTTAAGTTTTCAACAGCAAGGCGGAACCCTGCCGGGTGGAAGGCAGAGATGCCTTGGGAAACGATGTGTCCGCGGAAGAAGTGCTCGGGGAGTACTGCGTCCACCCCCTGATCGGCATAACCAATCGTGCTGGAGAAGGTGAGACCAGACCCGACCTCATCTGCCCTTACCTCATCAGCGATTTGCTGAATCCGCTCTGACAGCTGTTGTTCTGCCGAGGAGGGGTCGTCATCAACTGGATCAGAGGTGGTACCTTCCTGACTTTCTTCCTCATCACTCACCTCAGGTGCCTCATCTTCACTAACACCTACATCTTCAACTTCCTCAACACCTTCAGGTTCCACAGGTGTTGGTTGAGAGATCAACACCCCCTCACCCACCGGCAACTGATCTGTGGAAGCGTCTGCGAATCCCAAAAAAACAACGCAACAAAAAAATACACCTGTCAATACCTTAAACATTTCAATACCTCCTAAAGATTTTTTTCCAAGAAACTACTGACAAAATACCATAAATAGCCCAAAAAGTAAAGGTATTACAGCCATAACAGAATATCCATAATTGTCAACCCTTCCCGCGCAACACCACCACCGACAACAATAAGAATTGTCAACAAGATCCCAGCCCCCAGCAGTGCACTCGTCTGCTTATACTGGAAAACATCCTTCACGGTATCCCACATATCACTCACCCCACCACTGACAACAATAAAGAAAATACCCATCACCACAATGATGAAAAACATAATAAGAACTCCGTACACCATACAGATATAGTATAACAAGACAAACCGCCTATGACTGAAATATAATTCTACAGAAAATCAGGCAATGCTTCCGTCGTGCATAACCACCACCTGCACTGCCTCTTTCGCGTACTCCATCTCATGCGTTACCATCACAATGGTCTGCCCGTCACGATGGAGTTCGTGAAAAATATCTATAATCTGTCGTGACCGATCAGAATCAAGATTGGCAGTCGGCTCATCAGCAAACAACACTTTCGGCTGATGCACAATCGCCCGAGCGATAGAAACCCGTTGCCCTTCCCCGCCGGATAACTGATTCGGAAAATGGTTGATCCGATCAGCCATACCAAACCGATCCAACACCACAGACGCCTGTTTTCGTGCCTTCTGTCGGCTGGCACCACGCATTAATACCGGCAAGGCGACATTTTCCCACGCTCGTAACTCAGGAATGAGTGCGTAATCCTGAAACACAAAGCCAAAATGGTTGAGGCGATACGCTGTTCGCTCCAAAACCGTCATCTTTCCAGCATTTTTATTCCCGACAAATACCGAACCACTCGTCGGCTCATCCAGCAGACCCATCTGGTACACTAAGGTACTCTTACCTGTACCAGATGCACCAGTGATAGCAACAAAATCACCTTGAGCAATAGAAAAGTCAATCCCTCGCAAAACCTGTATCTCCCGGTCACCATCAACAAACGACTTCACCAGATTACTCACCCGAACTGCCACCATTTTCGAAACCTTTTTTCTACCTGCCTTTCTTGCACACATACACTCACATAGTACCACCGCATACCGTCAAACAGGGTAAAGCATATAAACTGATAGTATAAAAAAATCTTGTCGATCACGCATCAGAAACAAAAACGCACGCTACCCTCTGATTGCCTCTATCGCCGGTCGGCGTACCACCCGGTGTGCCGGAATCAACCCTGCGACAAAGGTTGCAACAAAAAGAAGGGCGATCTGTAATGCAACACCAGTCGGTGTAATATACAAAATGCCATCACTGAAAGGGAATGGTATGGGATTTGCCGCAAAAAATGGCACTAACACAAAGTAAAGAATTGATGCGCCAACCAGCGAACCAACCACCGCAAATGAAAGAGCATACAACACATATGATATCCGGATCGCATGTGGGGTAATACCAATTGCTTTTAGAATACCAATGAACCGACTTCGAGAAACTGCGGTAACAAAAATAATAATAAAAATAGTTACTGATGCAACCGCTAACCCAATAGCACCGACCACAGAACCAAGCATCTTAAACACGGTCCGAATATCACCGAGAAAAGGGCCAATTGCGTCATCAACAGTTTCAATTTTCGCATACCGTCCAAACGAACTAAGTAAATCATCTCGTACCAGAACAGCACTGTCAGGATCAGAGAGGCGAATTGCAATACTGTTAGCATTATTGCCAGGAATAGGATTATTAGCACGGACCTCATCATCGTGCATGATGATTGCCAGATCAAGCTCACCTGCTTTTGTGCGGTAGACACCGCGCACTCGATATTTCTGCAAAGTCGTTTCAGAAACAGCACTACGACCTCCAGACAAAGCATTGTTACTCAATCGATCATCGTCTGTGTCATAGCCAAAACCACTACCACCTACACCACCCATACGAAGAAAAACAAAATCTCCTGGGTGCACACCGGAAAGCACATCAGCGCCGAACGGTGAGTATCGCTCCAACAGTGCGCTACCAATCAAAATTTCCCGACGCGATCCAGATGGACTGAAATAACTCCCTTCAAGCAAGCTGGCGGGCAAATTTGTCGTTCGCTGTTCCGCCTCAGGATCAATACCAAGAGCGGTCGCAGTCACCGACTTCCGTTGCTCATTTGCATTGGTAACCATGTACACATCGTCCTCAGTAATCACCTCAACCCGCGTACTATACCGTGGTGAAAATGACACAATACGCGCATCACCTCGCAGGTCACGCAGTATATATTGCGTTCTACCAACCGAAGATTCACCTTCCTTTGCAGAAATAAACACATCCCCAATCGCACGGTCTCGCAACCCAACAAACGAACCGACCACAATGCCTTCCAATAGCCCACCAATAACGGTCAAATTCAAAAATGTGAGCACCATCACGAACACAATAAGCGCAGTTGTCCACCGATTAGCACCGCGAATGTACCGCAGCGTCAAAAAAGAGCCAACAGAAAAATCATTTCTTTGTATTGCCATGATCCTTAAATACGACGACATCGTCCTTAAACAATTCTCCAGTTACTGCAACGAAACCATCATCAAGAGATGCACCTACCACAACCGGTATTAACATAGAGTCGCCACCTCGTTCAATCAGTACAAAATCTTTCCCATCCCTTTTAGTGATAGCTGTCCGCGGCACAGAAAACACATCGGTTGCCTCACCAGAAGGGATGTACACATCCACCGTCATGCCGGGACGAAGTGAAGGGTGCTCCTCACTGACATCTAATACAACGGTATACACCGGCACATCATTCACCCGCTTTTCAGTTGCGTCAATAGTTCGTACCCGCACCGCTATCTCATCGCCAGTCACCTCAACATACGCCTGCATTTCCTGATTAAGAACAACATCTTGTATCTCAACTTCCGTCACATCAACCGACAAACTGAATCCCTTTTGAGAGATAAACCGAACCGCATCAGCTCCTGCGGAGATAACCTCACCCTCAGTAACAAAAATTTCACCAACCACGCCGTCAAAGGGTGCTTTAATTTCCGTTTTCGCCAACTGCAACTCAAGCCGTCGCAGATTCTTTCGTTCAATATCAATTTGCGCCTCCTGCGCCTCTTGATCCGATTTTGTGCCACCAGCAAAGACCTCCTTTGATTGAGCAACAGCCAGTTGGTACCTTGCTCGGGAAACCTCAACAGTATTAATATGTCGCACCACATCAACAATCGCTGAAACAAATGTTTCACGCAACTTTGAGGAAAGCAAGAACACATTCTCCCCTTCCGCCTGAGAAGTACGAAACGGCAGCACAAAGTCATATATCTCAACAAGACCACCGTGCAGTAACCGTAAATCACTCTCTAATTGTTTTGAAATAATAATGGACTGGTGGTAGGTAAATTCGCTGTTATTCAGCCAGATGCGCCAACGATCAAACACTTCTTCAAAACCTTCACGAATCGCCCCGATACGCTGTTTATCAGTAGAGGGGATATTCATCTTGAAGCGAAAATCTTCCCCTGATCGACCAAAGAGTGTATCAAATTCTGTGCGTACCACATGCTCAACGCCACCAGCAATTTTCTGTGCTGAGACCAAAGCAAGATGCACTTCCTGATCCATCATTTTTTCGGCAACAGCAACATCCGCCTCAACCCGCATCCGCTCAGCATCCTCAGGTCCGTCAACAAGCCCACCCAAACGAGTAGACGCCTGCTGCACTCGCAACCGCTGTGCCTCCACATCTGCCTGCAGGGTGTCTGCATCCAACGAAGCGATGACAGATCCATCAGAGACGGTATCACCTGCCTGGTACACAACACGAGAAACAGATCCCCCACCTTCAAACGAGAGGGTAACATCATCCCGCGCCTCAACACGACCAGTCGCAATCACGAAATCCTGGTGTCGGGCGAGCATAACTTGCGTACGATTTTTCTGTTCTGACATAGGTTGTATCACAAAAAGATATGCACCCACCACCACCACAATTATAGCTAACACAATACTAACATTCCTGCGGGAAAGAAAACGCATACCTACCAAAAGTATATCACGCAAAACAGACCATCATGCAAAAAACAAAACCACCCATGCGTTTATTCACGCACGGGTGGTTTTATTTTTCAGACATCTAAGTGATTAAAGATGTGATATCTTCCAAGATCGATTGCGACGCACAGAAGAGTAATTGTGATCCGGTATCAGTGCAACCCCTTGCCCGACATATTGTGTCTCAACGGTGGTCAAATCTGACCGCTGATCCGCCGAGTCAACAGAGGTAGGTGCCACTGAACCAGCCACAGCAGAATCCGTAAACACCTCGTCTACCTGCGTTATGTGCAGGTTACGATCGCGGTGCAGTGGGTGTACCTGATGTGGTATCAATGCCACACCTTGCCCATATGACTGATGAGGAGAGGTGGTTACAGAAGCACCGACAAACGCATTTGTCAATGACTGAACAACACCATCAGCGGTTACATCAGTAGTAACCCCCAAAAAAGTCACAAAAGCAAAGGCACAGATGACACTCAGTATTGCCAGTCGCCTGTTTTTTTGTATTGTAATCATGCTATAGTTGTAAGTTAATTATTGGTAATAATCTACTTACAAACCACACACCATCTTGGATAGTATACCTACAGTCGCCAATCCTTGCAATCTTGACAAAAACCATACGATATAATAACAATTTTGTCAAAAAAAATAAGAATAGGTACAAAAAACACTAAAACAGAGAGAAGGGGTGCCTAGAGGGATTCGAACCCTCTCTGTGGGCTCCACAAGCCCAAGTGCTAACCATTACACCATAGGCACCATAATTTCAATTATACACCGTAACACTAAAGAATACACACAACGCAAGAACCCTGCTGTATAATTAATAATAATGAGCAAAGAGGTAAAGAAGAACAAAATGATAGGGATAGTGATTGCGGGTGTTGGCATAATAGTCGTGGCGACAATAATGATAGCACAGCCAAAAAAGATAAACCATACCTACGAGCCAGCAACCGACATAACGCAAATAAAGGAGTGTATTACAAAAATAACCGGCAGTGAGAGTATCAAGATAGAAACACTAACACAAGACGAAGCACTCTTTGCAGATGTCTACCGCTTCTGTCTCAAAACAGTAGATGACATAGAAGCAACACTCCAACAGATTGCACAGTAGAGAAACACAAAAATCAGAAATACCATAAGAGTGCTACAAAAACCTACCAGATACCCAGTGCCTTCCCAATCACCTCAGCAACGCCGTACAAAAAGATTACATACAACACAGCACCAGCAATAAGCACCAGCGCAGCGATATTGATAATCTCATTTCTCCGTTTCTTCACATCATTCAAGGTGCAGATACCTTTCTTTCTTCTGAGATAAGAAACAAGAAAAACAACAAGCGCAATAAACCCAGCCAAGCGAAACAGCCATTTGAGCTCACCATACAGCATGTGAGCAAGATCACCAGCAACACTAACTGAAATAACCCCAAGCGAAACAAGCAGTATCGGAGAAAAACAGCACAGTGATGCAATAAGCGCCGGGACCGTACTGACCTTCACTATTTCCCCTATATTTTTCCTAACATACATACAAACACACTATACCAATAAAAAATAATACACAGCGCAACCAACGCAGCATCCAGTGTAAATGTTTTCTCAATAAAAAATACACAGCAAAGATAAGGAGAGTATCCAACTATTGCCCACACAACCCTTCTGTATATACACAGACCGCTACATCCTCAAATCCTCAACGAGAATGCGGATGATTTTGTCATCACCAAGGTGTGGTGTACCACGACCGTCACGATTACTCGTTGTTATGTAGAGCGCGTTTTCCTGCGATCGGTAACGGACAGTGCGAATCCTACCAAAGGCGCTGGTGTAAAAAGAGCGAAGTATGCCAGTGTCCGGCTCATACGCATACAATGTCTCACCTCGCAAGCCACCGAAGAAAAGTGTACTCCCAACAAAAACCGCGCTCGCAGGCGCCCAAGTATTTTGCCCAGAATGCAATGCCGGCGCCACAAATCCGTCTCGCTTGTCATCTCCCTGCAGGAGCGGCCAACCATAGTTACCACCCCGTTCAATCTTGTTTATCTCATCCAATCCGGAGCGGACACCAGAGCGACCATGCTCAGTACTCCAAAGCGCACCACGCTCATCCCACGCAATCCCTTGTGGATTGCGATGTCCAAGGGAATACACCGCCGTGCCGAACGGATTGTCCGGCGGAATACCACCATCATCAGTTACCCGCAAAATTTTCCCCGCCAAAGAAGTTTTATCCTGTGCCAGGTCAGGATCTGTTGCGTCACCTGTAGTGATATAAAGATAACCATCAGGACCAAATGCAATTCGTCCGCCATCGTGATACACAGCACCTGGAATAGCATCAATAATAACAGTTCGGTCAGTGATCTCTGGAGTAGAAGAATTCGCATCCCGAAACACAAACCGCTCCACCCGATTGACCGTGCCACCACTGGAATGCTGTGTGCTGTAGAGATAAACAAATCCATTTTCTTTAAACAGGGGGTGCAGCGCAACACCGAGCAACCCTCCCTCCCCAACATGATATGTGTCATCAAACATGATGCGGTGCCGAACACCATTCTCTCGCACACGAATGAGCGCGCCGCCCCGTTCAGTTACGAGCAAGCCACCATCAGGAAGAAATGCAATGTCCCACGGAATCACAAAATTGTCCGCCACAACCTCATACCCGGCGACATCCGAACCGATATCTGAGGTCACAACAGAAACATCACGAGCGGCAGTATCAACCGCCGATTCATGGAGTGGAAAATACACATACAACACAACACCAAATATCACCACAAGAAGCAAAAACAACCGAGAAAAACGCATACACCAACAGTATATACTTAGTAAGCAAAGGATTGTACATATCGTGCAAGTTACTTTCAAAACACTCCTTCATTTCAAGTACAACTTCCCAAGAGCGGACTAGAATACATAAAAACAATAAAGGGGCGGTCATTGACCGCCCCTTTTAAAATGTTTCCCGCCATCTACTCACTTAACAGTTTTATAAATTTTATAAAAAAGAGGGGTATCCAGACAGGGAACAAGAACATGATTATCACATGGGAAAAATAACTTTTATTCAAAATTCCAATCAACCCACTTTTCCAACTTTGTATCTTTTGCAATCTTCCAAAGACCAGAAACTTCCTTTACAAGACCTCCCTTAAAGTTTTTGTTTTCTTTCAACCATATGTCTAATGCTTTTGCCCGAGAAACAGCACTTTCTCCTTCAGCAGTGAACCCTCCTTTCGTGTCTACCACCCAAATGTCTTTTTTTGTTTTAATAAACCAGTCGGGAAAAAATAAATTACCACTATCCCTTCTTATAGAGAAATGTTCTGATCCGTTTTCCCCATTTTTATACCACCACTCAACAGATGCATTATTCTCAAGATATTCTATGAACTTTCTCTCGTTTTCATTATTCTTGTTTACATAACACGGCGACATGGCGCATTTGGTACTTGATATTTCTTCATAGTTGCTTGTATAAGAGAAATCACTTAGGGGTATTAGAATTTCCTTGGTATCAACCTTTTTTTTGTCTCGCTCCTCCTCCTCCTTACTTCTTACAGAAACATATTGTTCCAATGCCTTATTTATCACTGGGAGCAGGATGCTGTTTGCCCCTCTGTTAAGGTCATTCACAACACAAGGGTAGTATTCATTTTTATCTCTAATACCAACATATTTTTCAAACCACACATTAATAGCAGATTTTAATTTTCCGTATGACCTGGCGATGTTTTTAAATTTTGTTTCTTCTTCCTGTTTATGTAAAATCTCAATACACAATTTCTTATACAACTTCTCTATATCATTGCGAGACATTTTTTGCCCCAAACTGTCCGCCTCTTTAATTGCTTGTATAAAGCCATCGTAATCTCGTATATCCTGATCAACTATCAAATCTAACTCAACCTCTTCGCCGAAGGTAAAGCAGGACTGAAAGGATTTCTTTTTATCAAATGCTTTGTTGGCAGTTTTGATAAAGGTGAACTGAAATGTTTTTCCAAGGTCGTTGTAACTGGTTCTTTGAGAAACAAATGTTTTGAGTTTAATTTGCTCAATAGCTTTTTTAATAGATGCACGAAAGATTGCTAATTGATTTTCTCCTTGGTAATTACCGTAATTGTCAATAATCTCATTTTTTGTGTAGGTGGTGTAGAGGTACGAACTGTTTAATTTTGATTTTGTGTAATGCTTTCCTTCCGGCATGCGCAAAATCCTCCCCAACACCTGCACTTGAAAGACGGGATCCTTTGTTTCACGATACATCAACAATACCTGTGCCCTTGGACAATCCCAGCCAGTAGCCGGTGCCTGCTTGAATAGCAGAATATCGATACCGTTATTATGCATCGTTATGTTCTCTAATCGTGTTTTCTCTTTATCAAGCCATATCGCAACAGTGTTTTCATCAACACCTTCTTCTTTCAGCCATCGCAGCACAGATTCTTTTTTTGTTTCTTCTTCCTGATTTGCCCGATCATCATTTGGCAACTGAATCATAAGTAGCGGATTTACATCCACTTTTTCTTTTTTATACAAAGATGCAATCTCTTTTCTCTTTTTGAGAGATAGTTTGAGAACATGTTTGTCTAAATCTTTCACTCGCTTATCCTTAAAATCCTGCTGTGTTTGTGATTTGATTAACTCTTTTATAAGCCCAGCTTGTACTACTTCCTGAGGAGTGACATGCACATCTATATTACTTTGATCCCGGTGCGTTGCGGTGATGTGTATCACCATCTTTGGATTGATCAACCTTATCTCTTCCTCAGCAAGAAGTGTTGAGCTGCTGTTGTGCGCCTCGTCAATGATGAGGATAATATCTCGCTCTTCTGCGTGCGTTCTCTGTATCATGCCGTCCCACGTTATCTCCTGTTCGTTTTCCCTTCTCAGTTTCCTGCCATCCTTATTTCTCGTTTTAATCTTTGACCAGTTAAAAAACAGTATTTCGTTTTGCTCCATTTTTTTCTCTCTACTCAAGCTGTCCAGTCCGGTAACAGCAACTTCAGACGCGCCACCATAGTACTCATCAAACTTATTCCTGCTCTGATATGCCAGATCCCCATCACTTGATCCGCCAATACTCACCCATAAAAAGGCAAAATCTGCATTTGATAATTCCGGCGCATTCACCAAGTCACGCACAAATTGAGCCATCATCACCGTCTTACCCGATCCTGTCGGCGACTGAAACTTTATATCCTGCCGTGTATCTCTCCTCCATCGATGCAACACCTCCTTCTTCAGGCCTTCAATCGCATTAACTTGAAATGGTTTTAGTGTTATTTTTTTCATATTATTCTCCTTTATGAAATATTGACATTTTTCTCATTATTAGATACAATTTTATTATCACGATGAATTGGGGCCTTGCGATGTATCGTCTTCGCTGGGCGCCTTTTCTTTTTCTCTAATACATTTTTATGGTTACCAATGTAATCAATTCGTATATTTAATTTTTTTAGCAACACAGAAACTCCAGATCTTTTACCATTATTCATTTGACTTTCATTACATGGAGCAAGCAACGCTCTAAATAATCCTTTCTTTTTTAAAAATCGTATATTCGGTGCATAATCACCATCACCAGAAACTATAACAACACTATTTTCTCCTAACTTTTCCTCCGAGTAATCTTCCATTACTTTCTGCACCAAATCTGAATCTACATTTCCCTTGATTTCTCCTCTTCTGCCATAAGAAACTTCTTTAAAGCAAAGCTCGTAACCTTGACTTCTCAAATCCGAATACAATTTCTCATTTTTTTTCAAATACCCAATAAAAATTACTGCCCGTTCTATATCATACTTATCCTTCAACCACTGCCTGAATCTTTGATAATCCAACACCCAACCCAATTGCCTACTCCCCTTATGCAAATTATTGCCATCTATGTAAGCAACACCTCCCTTGATATTTTGATTACTGTATCTGAAAAATCTAAATACGAGGTAAGAAAATAACATCGCAAATACCGTAGCAATACTAATGACGAGCACCTCACTCAAGAGCAGCGCATGCATCCATCTTACAAAAAATGTAAAAACCCAACCGATGGATAATCCAACACACACGCCAATAATTTTTATTACCGCTCCTCGTTCTCCCCAAGGAATTATTTTCTTATACAGGCCATAGCCAGCAGTATGACAAATAACAAAGTATCCGATGGTTCCCCAACCAATAATACTAAGAATCCTGATCAAAGGTGATAATAATTCCATCTCGATTTTATGCATAAACAAAAAAGCAACAATAAGCCAGATAAATACAAATAATAAAACGATATTTTTTACATTGAAAAAATTATCAAGATCAACAAACTTCCGAAAAGAAAAATTTTCCAATCTTTTGATTATATTAATCTGAAATGGTTTTAATGTTATTTTTTTCATACTAACTATTTAAAATTTTATACACCTTTAATATCGGCTCTGGTATATCTTCAACTATCACATTTTCATGCTCTGTATAGTCATTTTTCCAGTCATCACTGCCGCCATGTGAAAATATATATAATTTTACCTCTCCCCTGTTTAAAATCTTTTGTTCCAAATCCTCTAATTTTTCAATGTTTTCTCTAAAATAAAGACCCACATATTTATCTAATCCATCAGTAAATATCTGATACCAATTATTTTTCTCCAACTCAGTAAACGCGTTTTCTTTCAAAGCGACCACATGTCCGGCTTCATGGGTAAATCGCAACCTTTTCTTGTCTGGAACATCACTCACATTCTCCACATCAATAAACTCTGTTTTAAAGTATTCCAAACTGCCGCCAAGCCCCTCAACCCTCTCTCCATTCCCATTTTTCTTATATCCCTTCATCACCTTTTTAATCCTCGGCTGACACACGCTCTCAGCAATCCCACCATGTCCGTTACCATTGTTGTTTTCGTTATTTGTGCAGAGGATAAATCGCCTACTTCCGCTATCTTCCTTGTTTAATTCCATCACTGCGTGTCCTGCTGTTCCTGATCCAGCGAAGAAATCCAATACCAACCCATCTTTTGGTAAAAATAAATCTATTGCATCCAGCACAGAATAAAGGCTTTTTGGGTAATCGAAATTGTTCTCCGGCAAGATTCTTGATAAGAGTCTTGTGCCGTATGCATTTGCATTATATTTACTACCAAACCATATTGAGGTTGGTTTAACTCGCTCTTGCTCTCTCCTTTTGTAGTAAACAGTAGCTCGATTATTTCTGATCACTGCTTTTAATTCACTTATATCTTTTTGTGCTCTTTCTTCTGACCAAAGCCAGACTCGTTCAATGCCTTTTGTATTTATAGGCAACACTTTAATCGTGTTTGGTTTTTCCTTAAGACTAACATTGCCTTGCTGATCTACATAAATTGGATACCAAGTATTTGAACTTCTATCCTCACGACCAGCATCCCTACGCATAAACCCTTCCCACTTAAATTTAGAAATTTCATCTTCCTCAGTAAAATCTGAGCCGAAATTTATATTTAGACCTCTAATTTTAGGTACACCCCAAGACATAAATATAATATATTCATGGGACTCCATCACATATCTACTTTGTTGCCTGCCTTCTGGCTTAATTGACACGGTAACTCTACCCAATGTTGTAGCATCAAGATCTTCAATAATCCCAAGAAGACTAAATAATTCGTGGTCGTCAATCGTAACTATCATTACGCCATCACTTTTTAATAAAGACTTTGCCAATAACATTCTTTTGTACAGCATTGAAATCCACTTACTGTGCCGAAAGGCATCTTCTTTCTCAACATAATCATTGTTATATTTCCAATCTTTCGCTCCCGTGTTATACGGTGGATCAATATATATCACATCAATCTTTCCTTTGTGCGTATAGTTTAAAACTTGCAAAGCATGGTAGTTATCTCCCTCTATCATAATATTTCGTTGCTCACCTTTTCTTCCAGCAACATTCATTTTTGGAACTGATTTTAAGATGGGTGCCTGTGTCTTACACATCTCAACAACCTCTTCCGGCTTATCTTCCCACACAAGTCCGTACTTTCTCTGTTCTTTCAATATTTGCAACTCCTTAATCAACTGTTCCTTTGAATAATCCGAATAATCCCGACCGCTCGGCTGCCGCCTCGCAAGATCAGACACAAGCCCTTTCTCCTTTATCTGCTTTATGTGTTCCACTGTATACCTCCTATCTTTCCTCGTCCCTACTCTGTCTGCCACCACCAACCCATGCGCGTCCCAATTTCGCAAGGTGTCCTCATGCACCCCCAACATCTCTGCCACTTCGCCAATCTTGTAACTTTTCTCAACCATAGCAAGTAAAGAAACCTGAAGAAAGAAAACGGCACATAGCACACCACATACACTAATAGTATAAGGTAAAAATATTGAATTATATCAAAATATGTGGATTTTCTTAATTTAGCAAGGTGGGCTGTAATGTTTATTTTATGACCCGCCCTCTTTTTTGTTTGCCTCAACCCTTGACCTTATATAATTTGTTTGTTTCCTATACGAAACTAAAAATATTATCAAAAGAACCACATAAATAATCACCGCTTCCGCAAATTGGCTTAAGTTCAAATAATCAGAAAATAATTCCCACACTTTCAGTAAACCAATTGATACTAGAAATGCCACAATGGTTCTATATTGATTATTTTGTTCAGAAAGAACTCCTATTTTTTCATCCTTATTGCCAGCATAAATAAAATCTTTGTAATTAGCAAAATTTAAAAAACGAATTTTTTTTAAGAATGGCTCAATAAATA
Organism: Candidatus Kaiserbacteria bacterium; assembly: GCA_026713605.1. GTDB lineage: Bacteria > Patescibacteriota > Minisyncoccia > Phycocordibacterales > JABAAK01 > JAPPJI01. The sequence continues at coordinate 33,986 of JAPOOC010000010.1, read as the reverse complement.
ACGACCCTATTCGACTAATTACCATACCTATAAAATAGTACAAAAAACCCCCTATTATCAAATTCTCTTGTAAAAAGGAATACGAGGTAAAATGATTTGCAAAAATGACAAACAAGATGCCCGGCAATAGATAATTTAATAAATTATAAGTTGTCATTATTTGTATTAATCTTTTCATAATTAATCGTGTTCTTCCTCCTCCTCTCCTAACAGTAAATCAATCTTCTCAGCAGTCTCCCATCCATTAATTGATGGGGTATCACCCATATGATGTCGTTTAGCAGGATATATATCTTCAATATCTCTATAACCTCTTCTTGTAAACGCATTGAGTACCTGCACTTTCGGATGGCTCTCATCCTTCTCGTGCGCAGAAACAAAGCAGGAGCCTCTTCTACAATTAAATTCCTTTTCGCCGAGTAACTCATCTAAAAGTGTTGGACCAACATTCCTTCTGCTCCCGTGGTGTGGAATTTGTAAAAACCTTTTAACACTGTATTCAGACCAACCATGCTCCTCAAGCGCCGGAAAAACCTTCTCCAATGCTGGAACACCGGCATCAGCAGTGAATAATGCAAGATCACTCACTTGATCATTTTTGAAAAATTTTAATAATAAAATTGCTGAAGAATTATTACTATTAGATGTTGCATTTTCATCAGGGTCTTTCAGTAATTCTGTATCAAATACATGCTCAAGCATTGAGCCAACACTATTGCGCAATGCGTCACAAGCTCTTCCTAAAACACTAAAAGCGTTCTTTCTCTTACCTTTTACATATACCTTATCTACAGAACACATTAATTCCTCATAGTATTCTCCTGTTGGTCCTAATACCTCTATACAAGCATCTATATCATCAGGATTGTATGACAGACCAGCAAATGGCTCTTCCATAGGTATGCCCCTCTTTCCTGCAATCCAAATTAAATTTTTTACCTGATCAACGCTGCATGTAATATTGCCTGTAATTTTATTACAGTCATGAACCCACAATTTTTTAATCTCAACATCATCGTCTTCCACCAACTTAATCAAACCACTTATGTGATCCTGATCAGAATGTGTAGAAACCATTAAATCAATCTGTAACTTGTCATTTTCATTTTTTGCATCCAAAAGATTTAAGTGCTTCTTAACGGTTTGCGCATCATGAGTAAACGCACCATCAATCACAATGATTTTATAATCATCCCTATTATTACTGAAACGATTGCCCATTGTCAGAACAATAGCATCCCCACTCTGACTACTCTCTGAATCATTTTCCCCTACCTGTAGAAAAAATATCTCACACCCCTGTTGACGCTCCTCGCTTCCTCTATGTGTGCTGTTATCATACATATAAGTATAGTGTACTAATTTTACTTTAGTTGTCAAATTTCTTAACTTGGCAAGGTTATAGGGAATTCACCAGTAAAAACATTGAAAATAAGGTATACAGGCAAATCACAGGAGTTTTCCCTCGCCATCACAACTTTTTAACCCAATTGGCAGGAACACCCCCCACTTGCAGTTACCTTCGCGACAACCCTATGAATCAACAACCTCACTTCGTTCAGGTGGGTCAATGCCAATGATGCCAGAGAGCATAACAAGTATAGTATATGCCGCTATTCGTGAGCCACCGTGTGTCTTCTCAATCAATGCACCGTCAGTACCACACACCCTGCGCTCAGAAGCAATCTCCTTCCCATTTTTATCTACCAAGGAAACACTGGACTCTCGCTCGTTAGAAAACCAGCGCCATTCTTCAGTGGGCGTATGATAAAACGGGTGCTGGTTGTCATGATATACAAACCGTTCCGAAAGGGTATATCCAAACGGCAGATCCGCCTCCATCGCAACAACATTGTCAAACGCATCATAGGTAATCCGATAGGTGAAAAACCTCTTCTTCCCTTCAACAACCTCATTTTCTGTCCGTGCGCCCTCGCCGAAAGGCGCTCGAGGGAGCACCCTCGGCACTTCATCAGAGGGTTGCAGGTCGCCTTCTGGTGGAAGATAATGAGACGAAACCTCACATGCAAACACCTGCCCAACAAACAAACTGAAAGCAATGCACAGGGTGAGGAAAAAGTAAGTTGCAAGACAGGGATAACGAGTAATCATATGCAAAGTATAGCATGCCTCACAAACACAATATCCCTTTACGGAAAAGATGACCTCATCAACCTCTTCAGTCCACCCGCCTGGACTCGAACCAGGAACCGCCCGTGTATAAGACGAGTGCTCTACCAATTGAGCTACAGGTGGCAAGTAGAGTGTCGGTGCGTTTCTTTGGCAACACAGATAGCCATATATTTTTCACCGGCACTGAACATATTGTATACTACAGTATGGCATTATCAGACAAGAGAATTCTTGACGAGATGGAAAAAGGGCATATCGTTATCACTCCATTCAAGGAGGAAAACCTCTCAACCGCAAGCTACGATGTAACGCTTGGGGAGTACTATTTTTCCGAAAAAAACAACACACACGACATATACAATCCATGCAATCAAAAAGATGTGGAACAAGTATGGGGTACCGAACCGCAACAGGCAAAACCGGCAAAAGAAGCGTTTAAGAATGAGCCATTTGAGTTCACCGGCATTGCCGAAGATGATAAAGTAATCGTCTTAGAGCCGGGAGAGACCGTGCTGGCACACACCGAAGAGTTTGTTGGGGGGAGAATCCACATCACCACCATGATGAAAGCTCGCTCATCATGGGGAAGAAACTTTATTGAAGTATGCAAGTGCGCCGGCTGGGGTGATGTTGGCTATACCAACCGATGGACAATGGAAGTAACAAACAACTCAAGGCACCATCGCATCCCCATCATTGTAGGAAGACGCATCGCCCAAATTGTATTTTTTGACACGGGGGAAATAAAACTGGATAATTATATACAACAAGGCAGTAAATACCAAACCACCGAGAACCTTGAAGAAATGGTGCGACAGTGGGACCCAAAATCAATGTTGCCAAAAATGTACAATGACCGAGAAATTAGACATAAAAATTGAACAGTCGTGGAAGGAAAACCTAACACCGATACTAACCAAACCGTATGTGCAAGATCTGCGGAATACCGTGCGACAACACTATCAAAACCTGAGCAAAACAATTTACCCGGAACCAAAAAATCTCTTCAACGCTTTTGACTCCTGCCCATTTAATAAAGTGGCGATCGTCATACTTGGGCAAGACCCCTATCATGGCACTGGGCAAGCACACGGACTCTGCTTCTCGGTCCCGGAAGGGGTGCATTCCCCGCCGTCCTTGCAGAACATCTTCAAAGAAATACAGGATGACATCGGCACACCGCCACCATCAGACGGCGATCTCACGCGTTGGGCAACACAGGGGGTGTTCCTCCTCAACGCAATCCTCACAGTAGAAGCTCGCAAACCCGCATCGCACCGCAATATCGGTTGGGAGCAGTTTACTGATGATGTCATCAAACTGCTTTCAGACAGACAAGAGAACCTCATCTTTATGCTCTGGGGCAATTTTGCAAAGCAAAAACAGGCACTCATAGATGAAAGCAAACATCGCATCCTCACTGCGCCACACCCTTCCCCGTATTCAGCTACAAGTGGTTTTTTTGGCTGCAAGCACTTCAGTCAGGCGAACGAATACCTCAAGCAACACAACAAAAAGCCAATCGTATGGTAGTAACGCTGTGCATTATGAGACAACTCCCGCATTGCGCAATGTCTTCTCAACTCCTTTCTTTTTCAAAACACGAAGCCCTTTTGTGGTAAGCGCAACTTTAATGGTCTTACCAAGCGACGGCACAAACACCTTTTTTGTATGAATATTTGTCTGTTTTCGCACCTTGCCAGTTGGGTTATACTTTGTTGCTCGAGTACGGTTACTATACCCGCCACCGACGGAACTTGTTTTTTGCGTAATTGGACATTTTTTAGCCATTACCTACACTGTACCGCAAAATCTAATTATAAGCAAACTGAAAAACAGAGCATATTCGGTGTACAATTATATATATGAAACCTTTTCTTATCCATAACTGGAAGACCTACATTATCAGTGCTGGTGACGCAGTGGCACTTGCCGATGCACTCAGTGAAACTGACACTGCGGAGGTGGTAGTATGCCCTTCCGCACTCCACACACTCACCATTGCAGAAAGTGTCCGCAGGAAAAAAATCGCACTCGGTGCGCAAGATATATCAACCTCTGCTGAAAACCCAAGAACCGGAAACATAGCAGGAGCACAGCTACACGAGGCAGGTGTGTCTCATGTCATCGTTGGGCATGCGGAAACCCGCGCTGCCGGCGTGACGAACGCAATGGTCGCTGACAAGGTGAGTCACGCACTAATGTCTGATCTGATACCAATAGTATGTCTGAGCGAACAAGATGAAAACGAACAAGGAGATGGCGAAGAGGTCGCACAACAATTAGAAGAAATTATACAGCAAAACAAGGAAGGATTACAGAAAAACGGTAGTAGACAGCATTGCATCATAGCGTATGAGCCAACACAACACATCGGCGCACGAGACGCGCTCGCACCAGAAAAAATAAAACAAGTAACAGAGCATATTCGCACAACACTTTCCCAGCACGCCATGCCAAACACCCCAATACTGTATGGTGGCGCAGTAAACCCAGAAAACGCGGAAGGCATACTAGAGATCGCAGGTGTAAACGGCTTCCTACTCGGCAGAGCAAGCACAAACGCAGACACTGCCAACGCCATCCTTCACTCTTTGTAATATGCTATTCCCATCAATACAGCAAGCACAGATTCCACACGGTGCACGAGTTCTGCTTCGCGCATCACTCAACGTGCCAGTGCAAGGTGGAGAGGTTACGGGCGCATTCCGTCTACAGCAAACTGCACGAACAATTAAACTCCTCAAAGAAAAAGGCGCACGGATCACCGTAATCGGGCACCTTGGCAGAAAAGGAGAGTCACTTGCACCAGTACACCGTGCGCTGAGTCAAATCACACCACTCACCTTCATCCCAGCGCTAGTTGGAGAAATGGCATACAAGGCAAGAAAAAATATAGAACCCGGCGAAGCACTACTCCTCGAGAACACCAGGACAGACCCAAGAGAAACAGAAAACGATGATTTATTTGTGGAAGAGGTGGCAGCACAAACTGATATATTTGTTTTTGATGATTTCTCCGCAGCACACAGAGAGCACGCGTCAACGGTAGGACTCATCAACGAGCTACCATCATACGCAGGCATACTCTTCTACGAAGAGGTGACTGCAGTTCTTCGCCTCACAGAGCGATTAGAAAAACCTGCTGTTGCGATTATCAGTGGCGCAAAGTGTGAAACAAAAATACCGCTCATCGAACAACTGTTGGAATCGTATGAAACAGTGTTTGTCGGCGGCGTCATAGCGAACGCCATCCTCAAACAACGAGGATTTCAGATCGGTGCGTCAAAGGTGGATGGTACACCCATCGCAGAAAACATTTTGAACAGCAGAAATGTCATAACACCGCACGATGTCATCGCTACTAAAAAAGATTTTTCAGAAACGAGAATGATACCATTACAAGAAATGCAACCTGATGAAATAATCGTTGATGTTGGAAGCAAAACACTCAAGGCGATGCAACACCATTTTGAAAATGCAAAAACAATCCTATTGAACGGGCCACTTGGTTGGTGTGAAAAAGGATTTTGTACACAAACAACCGAGATATCAGGATTAGTTGCCAACACACAGGCATATTCATTTGTTGGAGGTGGTGAAACAGTTGCACTACTAGAACAACATGATCTTCTAGATGACTGGAGGTTTATCTCAACTGGTGGCGGATCGCTACTCACCTATCTTGCGGAGGGGACGCTACCGGTGATTGAAGCGTTTAAGAAAAAAATAAAACGACCAAAATCAGTTCCTGTTGCGCAATGAAAAAGAGCCGCAGATATAAAAATCCACGGCTCACCAACTACAAGTTTTCCACAGAGACCATATCACCAGGGTTCCACGGCGAGCTGTCATTGGAGCACATAACAAAGTACTCATCGTCCCACCTCCCGACAACTGCTTCACACCCTTGATGAAAACCTTGAAGCATTTCCCCGATTTTTTTTTGGATAGGTCGTTCCAACACCAGGACTGGAAATCTCGGAGATCGCATCGATGCATAAATTTCCTTCTGTACACAGTAATATCTAAACCTAAAGCGGGAAAGAAGAAACCTTATTTCATACATAGCGCGCCGAAACAGCCCACTTGGCTTCGAGGAAAAGAAAAACCCAAATCTCCCTTCAGAGCCCTCCTCTGATTTGATGAGTACATACATGTAAAAACCCTCCCAAAAGCATAAAAAAACGATAAAAAACACACCACATCCTAATAACACTATAGCAGGTAAGAAGCACCCCCTATTGAATCCACCAAAGGTGCGTTTGTGGAATACTCCGTGAAACGCGTGAAACACTGTTTCACGCGTTTCACGGAGGTAGTCCACGCCATCTTTCAAGGTTTTCAATGCACCTGTTTCACAGAAACAAATACCATTGCTATACTACAAGCAATGAGAAAAACTGAAACAGAAGGGGTTGCACCACAGTTCGTTGACAGGTGGAGCAGTCGAGAGTACGACGGCACCCTCCTCACGCAGGAGCAAATAAACATCCTCCTTGAGGCAGCCCGCTGGACACCGTCCAGCTATAACGAGCAGCCGTGGAAGTTTTTCTACCCGAAAACCGACAATCAGCGAAAGAAATTTCTTAACCTACTTTTTGATGGCAACCAAGAATGGGCAAAAAACACCGGGACACTGTTTTTTATAGCGGCAAAACGAACACTCAGTGAAACAGGAGAACAAAACCGACACTATGCATTTGACACAGGTGCGGCGTGGATGGCACTCGCTCTACAAGCACACCTCGTTGGACTCAGCGCACATGCGATGGGTGGCTTTGATGAAGGGCGCGCATACGATGAGTTGAGTATAGATAGAAAGGAGTATGAGATTTTTGCTGCCATAGCTGTTGGCAAGCCAACACAAGAGGCGGGTAAAACAGAAGAGCGAACACCACGGAAGCCAATCGCAGGAATTGCCGACAGCAACGCATAGCACAAAGTATGAGCGAACCAATTATCTATACTGAGCAAGAGGCACCAATTGAGGAAATATGCGAAACACTTGCTGCGGGTAAGGTAATCGTATACCCAACTGACACCCTCTACGCACTCGGCGCTGATCCACAGCAGTCGAAAGCGATAGAAAAATTATTCACATTGAAGCAGCGGTCACAAGAAAAAAAGATAGCATATATTTTTTCCGACCTTGAGCAAGTGAGCCACCATGCCAAGATAACAGATGTTGCCAAATCATTAGTGAAATATCTACCGGGTAAACTCACTATTATTTTGGAAAGCAAAAAAAACACAGGAGAAACAATTGGCGTACGCATACCGGACAACGAGTTTTGCCGAACACTAGCCACCACATACGGACCAATCACCGCAACAAGCGCAAACATCAGTGGAGAAAAAGATCCGAACACAATCAGTGACATCCTGCAACAACTATCGAACGGTATCGCACTGGCGATTGATGGTGGGGTGTTACACGGACCGGCAAGCACGGTGGTTGATGCTCGCGGGGATACGATAAAAATACTGCGACAAGGCGCAGTAACGATATGAGGGTTACTACATCACCGATGCAATTTTTTGTGCAAACTCAACTCGCTCGTCGTCACTTGCATACGCCGTGTGTGGTAATGGGTGAAACTCCCCTCTTGCAAAGCGTGGAATGATATGAAAATGCAAATGAAAGCCCTCTTGCCCCGCCGCTGAACCATTGTTGGCAATAACATTTATTCCTTGCGCAGCAGTCACCTGCTTGACCGCATTCGCTACCACCACAATTGCCCGCATAAGGTAACCCGCATCTTCATCACCGAGTGTAAAAATATCCTGCACCGCCGTTTTCGGTATCACCAAAGTGTGGCCTTTGTGCACCGGCTTAATATCCAAAAACGCCAACACCCGATCCGTCTCATACACCGTATCAGCTGGCACTTCTCCTGAAATAATTTTCTGAAAAATAGTTTCCTCCATCAAGGGCAGTATACAACACACCCGCACCACCCCACATAAAACAAAAGTCAGTCAACTCTATATTTCCTTCGTATCTCTGCCACCTGCCCTTCCTCCTCCTCAAACCGACGCACCTTCCCCTTCTTGCCAAGTATGGCGAGATCTTTTTCAGACAGTTGCAACAACTCTTTTGCACGCGCAAGCAATATATCCACAACATTTTTCTCAGGGTCATCCAGCACTTCTGCAAGCAGGATGTGGAGAACATGCCCAATCTTTGGTCCGGGTTTCAGACCAATCCCTTGCATCAACATCGTACCATTTATAACAAGTGTGCCGGGGGTAACGGGCTCCCGCAACACTTCCTCCACCAACGAAACATACTTTCGCAAACGATATGGTTGCTCCTTTGGCCTGCCAGTACCAATACGGTCACACATCCGCAAATCAATCAAATCCCAAATATGCTGCTCGCCAACTCGCGCAACCATCCGCCGCACTCCAGAGAGGGAAACCTTGTCAGGGTCAGAGAAAAACATGTGCCACCGGACAAACAGTGTAACGGTGTCAACAACTTCTTTTGAGAATTTCAGTCGCTGCAATATCTTCTTCACCATCCGTGCGCCAACGACCTCGTGCGCATGAAATGACCAATCCCCTCGTTCTTCATGCCATTCCCGGGTCTTTGGCTTGCCGATGTCATGCAGCAGTGCAGCAAGTCGAACCTCAAGACGAAATTGCTTCACTCCACTGTGCGCAAGTGTCCGAATGTTGTGCTCTAACACATCATACCGGTGCGCCTGGCTTTGCTCGACGCCATCCCCTTGTAGAAGTTCAGGAATGATATGTGTCAACAGTCCGGTCTGTAGGAGCAATCGTATACCAGTATCAGGCACATCAGCCATAATAAGCTTCAGAAACTCATCCCGTATTCGTTCAGGTGCGACAGAGGTAAGGGCGTCAGATTTCTCCTGTATAACCTGTAGGGTTCTCTCCTCAACACTGCCATGCAGCTGTGTAGCAATTCGCACTGCGCGCATCAGTCGCAACGCATCCTCCTCAAACCGCTCTGCGGGATCACCGACAGTCCGTATGACACCGAGGTGGAGATCAGCAATGCCACCGTACCGGTCAACCAACTCCTCTGTTACCGGATTGTACGCCAGCGCATTAATGGTGAAATCTCGTCGTGACAGATCCTCATCAAGAGAGTCACAAAATACCACTGCATCCGGACGCCGATTATCGCTATACCCTTTTTCCTTGCGATACGGAGTAACCTCAACGACTGTATGCTCGCTGTCGCCATCAGGCACACCATCCAATACAACCCCAACCGTACCAAAATCGTTTTCATATACGGTGTGTTCAAAAAGACCTTGTATCTGCCCCGGTGTGGCATTCGTCGTAAAATCCCAATCAGCAACTTCTCGCCCCATAATCAACCCGCGAACACAGCCACCAACAAGGTACACTTCAAACCCGGCACTGTGCAGAGTTTGTGCAACTTCCACAGCGAATTCGGGCACCGACAAAGAAAGCGTATTTTTTTCAGCCATACTTACCAACAGTATATACCCCGCTGTCGTCAAAAGATAAGGCAAAAGTGCCAATACGGTATACTTCCTGTGTAGCCCAGGTGGCGGAATTGGTAGACGCGTACGCTTCAGGAGCGTATGAGAGTAATCTCGTGGAGGTTCAAGTCCTCTTCTGGGCACAGCCAATTCCGCCACCGTGGCGTCTGATAGTCAGCGTCAATCAGAGATTGCCGGCACGGGTAGACGCGTACGCTTCAGGAGCGTATGAGAGCAATCTCGTGGAGGTTCAAGCCCTCTTCTGGGCACAGCCAATTCCGCCACTGAAACGATCAGTAGTCAGTAGCAACCTATCTCCGTGCTACAATTCTACCAAGCGCCCGTAGCTCAATTGGATAGAGCGTCCGGCTTCGGACCGGGAGGTTGTGGGTTCAAGTCCTACCGGGCGTGCATTGACAAAATTATAGTTATATTGTATAATTTAGAATAGGTGCTCTTGCACCAAAATCTAAAAAAAAAAGGAGGAAAAATCATGAAAGTAAGATTTTTCCTAACCGCAGTGGCGGTAGTTATGCTGCCGCTACTATCGGGATGTACGGTGGTAATACGGGAGAGCCCGTACCGTCATCACCACACCGCCGAGGTGTGGTGTGGCCACTGCCACAGCTACGGCTGTGGTTACCACCACCATCGTTCGTACTATCGGACAGTGGTGGTGGAGAGGAATTATTCCTCCAACCACCACCACACCCAATATGCACCCGCCGCCCCGCGGCGGGTGCAGACGACCAATGGTTGGTCGTCCGAAATCACCCGCCGGAAGCGGGTGAGCCGAACGGTGCGGCAAGCCCCAGATCGTCGCACTGTCCGCTCCCGCTCCACCGCCACCGAACGGGTGGAGGAGCGGACAACGCGACGGACCAAGCGCCGTCGCTAACCTAACTACGCCCCGAGCATCTGCTCGGGGCAATCTTTTTGTATGCACAAACAAATCCACCGTGATACACTACCTATATGAAGCATGGCACCAGAATAAGTGGAGAAGAATACGGAAAAGCAGCGTATTGGGCAGACGGTATTGCTGACTATCTAATAAAAAAATACCCAAACAGGAAGAAATTCGTCTGCGCCTCTGGTATCAGTCCATCCGGACCAATTCACTTCGGCAACTTTCGTGAGGTTATTACCACCTTTGCAGTAGTAAAAGCACTGCAAAACAAGGGAAAGCGGGCGGAATTCATCTATTCGTGGGATGACTTTGATCGTTTCAGAAAGGTGCCGGCAGACATTGATCCTGTATACGAAGAACACATCGGCAAAGCACTTTCAAACATACCCTCACCACACGAAAAAAATAAATCATACGCCGAATATTATCAGCAGGAGTTTGAAAAAGGGTTAGAGGCATTCAACATCAAACCAATCTATAAATATCAAACAAAGTTGTATCAGGAAGGAACTTACGACGAACACCTCTTTGATGCACTCCGCAAAAGAAAAGAGATAGCTGATATACTACTTTCTTTTATGACCGAAAAGGGAAAGAAGAACAAGGGTATTGTGGATAGCGAGTACCGAGAATCGTACTTCCCTATCTCACTCTATTCCCGCTTCACCAGCAAAGACGCAACTGAGATACTCAGTTACGATGGCAAACAAACAGTTCGTTACCGCTGCAAAATAACCAAAAAAGAGGAGGCAGTAAATCTTGCAGAAACACGAATCGCAAAGCTCAACTGGAAGGTAGATTGGGCAATGCGCTGGAAATATGAAGAGGTCTGTTTTGAGCCAGGTGGTAGCGACCACGCAGCACCAGGCGGCAGCTACGATGTGTCCGCAACAATCGCAAAGAAGATATTTAATATTGAGCCGCCGGTATTTACCGAATACGGCTTTGTCGGCATACAAGGCGGCTCAACCAAAATGTCCGGCTCAAAGGGTGTAGCAATTACCCCCAACACTCTTCTTGCTATCTACGAGCCAGCACTGCTCCTCTGGATGTATCTTCGCCGACTTCCCTCTCAAACCTTCTCACTCGCCTTTGACACCGAGGTATACCGCCAGTATGACGAGATGGACAGCGTGTTTACAAAGCAGCAAAAAAACTTCTTTATAAAATTATTTCAGAGAAACACAAAAGAAAATAACACAGAAGAACAAATTGTCAAGGCGGTCAAAGACATATGCGCACGCAGCGCCTACAAAAACCCTATATCCTTTCGCAACCTTACTGGACTGGCGCAGATAGCGCAGTGGGACAAGAGTAAGCTGCAGATGATACTCAAAGCATCACAGCTCTTTTTTGATACGCAATCAATACAGTCCCGCCTTCCAAAAGCAAGGGCGTGGTTGACCGAATACAACAGAGAGGCAGTTATCACCGTCCGCAAAGAACCAAACACCACGCATTGGAAAGCAGTGGATAACGAAAACAGGGGGCACATAAAAAACCTCTATACCTACCTACAAGAAAATCCAAAGGCAACAGTACACAATCTGGAAGAACACCTCTATTCCCTACCAAAAAAAGAACACACCGACGAAAAGGAACTCAAAAAAGCGCAACGATCCTTTTTTAAACACCTCTACCAACTCCTCATTACCCAAAACAGCGGTCCTCGCCTCAGCACTTTCCTCTGGGCACTCCCAAAAGAAACAACACTACACCTTCTCATTGAGCCGAAGTAGCAGAAGCGCGGCAGCACACCACTACCCAGTGAGGTAGGCGTGAACAAAACGAGCGCCAAAACCACTCGGATCTCCTCCTGCGAGCTTGTTATGCTTAGAAGGAAGTGCACAGCCAGCAATATCAATGTGCGCCCATACAGATTCCTTTTTCACAAATGCACGGAGAAACGCCGCCGCAGTCCCGGCACCCGAGTCACCTCGCAAGATGCTCGTATTACGCAAATCAGCAGTGCGTGATTGCATGCGCTCCAGATAATTGTCGTGAATCGGCATCTGCCACACCAACTCACCAGATTTTTCACCAGCACGCACCAATCGCTCCGCAAACGCAGAATTGTTTGAAAAAAGCCCACCATACTCGGTACCAAGTGCAACAACGACCGCACCGGTGAGCGTGGCAAAATCAATAATTTCACGAGGTGAGAATTGTTCCTGCACATACCAAAGCGCATCAGCAAGCACCATCCGTCCCTCAGCATCCGTATTAATAATTTCTATTGTTTTCCCTGACATACTGGTAACAATATCCCCAGGCCTATAGGAGTTTCCATCCGGCATGTTCTCAACCAAGCCAACCACCCCAACAATGTTTTGCTGCATCCCACTCTTCGCCGCAGCATGCAAGGCACTGACAACCGCCGCCGATCCACCCATATCCCACCGCATCTCATCCATCCTATCACTCGGCTTGAGAGATATGCCCCCCGTATCAAAGGTAATCCCCTTCCCAACGAGCGCGAGATCAACAGTACGAGTGTCCTGCCCACCGTTCCAGCGCATAATGACAACCTTACTCTCTTGCGATGACCCTTGCCCAACCGCAAGTAGTGCACACATGCCAATCTGCCTCAAGGTTTCTTCTCCGAGCACCTCAACAGAAACCGCTGTATCAGCAAAAAGTGTCTGTATTCTTTCGGCGTACCGAGGGGGATGTAGAGTATTAGGTGGTTCATTCATGAGGTCGCGTGCGATGTGATTAGCTTGCACGCCATATACCCGCCCCTGTGGAAACGACTGCGCTGTCAAAACCACTCGCACCGGCACCTTCTTTGTCTTAGCGACTGTTTTATACTCAGAAAACACATAGTTACGCAACATAAATCCTTCCACAAAATCCTCAGGCACTCCTTCCACCATTTCCACTGTTTTTATCCGCTCCTCCATTGCCCACGCAGCGCAAGAGCCACCAGCACTCCTTGTTTTCGCGCCACCAGAGCCAGCAACAACACAATAGATATAAACATTATCAGAATTCATGCCGATAACAACATCACCGACCTCTCCCTGCAGCCCTTTCCGCTCTGCGACTACTGCCAGGGACGCATTAAGCATCTTCAATCCACTCAAAAAATTGTTCTCATGAAACGAATAGACAATCACTTCTGGACTTTCTGGTTGTAATTGTTTTGTAACCACACGCATGTATGTGCCAGTATACCCGCCAAACACCGCCACTGTCAACAAAAGTTTCAAAGTGCCTCAAACCCACACAGTCAAGGGAGGGGTACATGATAAATCGCGTTGCAGACAAAGAGGTCTGCACAAGCAAAGGAGCATACCGCAAGATATTTTCTGATGTGCGGGCGGAGAGAATCGAACTCTCGTTTTCCGCTTGGAAGGCGGATGTTCTACCACTAAACTACGCCCGCTGAACATAACTGAACATAAGCAGTATAGCGTATACAGAGAATACTTAAAACACAAAAGCGGAGCATTGCGCTCCGCTTTTGTGAATAAACTATTCTGTAGGTCGAATTAAACTAGCTGTTGTCACTTGGCATCTTGTTGTTGTCTTCGCTGTCGTCTCCACCAGGTGCCTGGTTCATGATAGTAAACATAAAATGTTTCGTTTAGTTGATAATCAGTCGCCTACAGGCGACACCTATATAGTACACCAATTTTCCTCAATAGTGCAAGGGGTGAAAAAACTTGACAAAAATATAAATAAATTATATAAAAAATCACAAAAACAAAAGGGTATACAGCGGAACGATACAAACAACAACATATGGTATGAATCTGAACCTTGCCAGGCATCGGAGAGCCGGGATTCGAACCCGGAGTCACACGAACCCGAATCGTGTATGTTACCGTTACACCACTCTCCGCCCACACCAACACCATACAACCAAACCCAACCAGCAAACGCCCATAAGTCAAAAAATGCTCAATGATCACTCAAACAATCAGTCGGGGAACCGGGATTCGAACCCGGAATCACCCGCTCCCAAAGCGGGCATGTTAGCCGTTACACCATTCCCCGTAAACGAAACTATCACAACCAAAATTGTAACACAAAATGAAACGCTCACCCTACTCACTCAAATCCAAACAATCTGAATATCTGGATACTGCAACTCCTCAGCAAGAGAAACGGTAATAATTCCCATTGCGGCACCAGTGTATTCAGGGTGATCATTCAAATAGAAGGTGGCGAAGGCATCCATTTTTTTGATTTTACGATGATTGACGCGATGCACAGGGTGAAATGCTGAAGAATCAATGTTTCTATGTGAAACACTTTTCACCTCAAACAAATACAATGTTTTCTCCTGCCGAGCTAGAATATCAATCTCCACAAATTTTGCGTTGCATTGCGTTGCTATAATGGAGTACCCACGAGATGTTAGATATTTTTCAGCATACTTCTCCCCAATATTTCCAAAAAATTTACTCAATGTAGACATAATTATACGCACTATACAACATGATAAACAGAATATAGTAAAATCATAATTTGACAAAAAGTCAAACAATGATTAAATAATAAAATAACTTGACAAAAAGTCAAATCATGAAATTTTATAAAAAGTGTTTCACGCGTTTCACGGAAAAGTGTTTCACGTGAAACAATCCTGAAAAAAGATCAAAAAAGTTTCATGTGAAACATGTTACAGTGTGAAACACTCAACACAAAATAAGGGTTTTTTATAAACTTTTACAAAAAAAGTGTTTCACATGAAACAATTCTGGCAAAAAAACTAAAAATCGTTTCACGTGAAACATGTTTCACATAGAAACACAAGGAAAAGGAAAGGGGTTTTCATAAGTGTTTCACATAGAAACAGCAAGACGCCCACCATGCATCAAAACCCCTTCGGACTGTAAAAGTTTCTTTTTTTGAGAAATGCCGCCTCGGTTGTAGCCCCCAAGACCTCCATCAGAACGGACAACCCTATGACAAGGAATTAACGGATCAACATTGCTTGCCATGATGCGACCAACTGCCCGGGAGGCACCTGGCGACCCTGCCCGCCTTGCAACCTCGCCGTATGACATGACCGACCCTTTTGGGATGCGAGAAACAACAGTAAGTACACTTTCTCTAAACACACTCATTAGTATATAATGCTACACTACAGAAATGAAGTGGTTAGAATTTGTCATTCTCGCAAGTATGTTCGCCCTCTTTATTTTTGGTATGTATACCATGTTTGACCCATTGGCGGGAGTAGGCGAAAAAGATGGTGAGAAAAAAAATACAGCAGCAACCGACACCACAAAAAAGACACCGATAGTAAGACGGCATGACATGCGCTGGACAGAGGTGACTGCAGCGGCGCCATGGGAAACGCGAGATTCTGGTGAAGCATTTCTATTCCAAAACAAACTCTGGATGATGGGTGGAATCAACGGCAATAGCACTATCAGAGGGGACGACACCATTGACTACTGGAAAGCACCACACTTCAACGACATATGGTATTCCGAAGATGGTATGGGGTGGCATCAGGCAGTAGCAGCGGCAGAGTGGCCACCGAGACGGTCTATGTCGGTGGTACTTTTCAAAGACAAGTTGTGGATGTTCGGAGGGTGGAGTCCGGTGACCGGTTACACAAATGATATTTGGTCATCCACTGATGGGATACACTGGACACAGGCAACCAAACAGGCAGAATGGCCTGCGCGGGAAGGGCAGATGGTAGAAATTTTCCAAGATAAAATTTGGCTCATCGGTGGTGTGAATTATGACAATCGAGAGACAAAAAACGATGTTTGGTATTCCGAAGACGGGATAACTTGGGTGGAGGCAGAGAATATGCCATGGGAATCACGGTGGGATCATGCAACGGCAGTATTCAAAGGAAAAATGTACCTGACAGGCGGTATGAATTTAACCGGAGGGATTTTTAACGATGTGTGGGTAACAGAAAACGGATTGCACTGGCGACTAGTAACCAACAGCCCGCCATGGGGGCAACGACAAGGTCACGCAATGGAGGTGTATAAAGGAAAGATGTGGCTCATCGGAAGGTTTAACGACAAAAAAAACAAAGGACCGAATAATGTATGGTATTCAGAAGATGGGATAAGGTGGAAAAAAACAGTAACTGATCCACAGTGGAAGGGTAGGGAGGATTTCTTTTCAGCGGTATTCAAAGACAGGGTGTGGATTTTTGGTGGTATGGATGCTGAATGGCGTTGGCGAAATGATGTTTGGCAGGCGCAGCTAGTAACACCAATGGCACAACAAAGAACAACACGGTATCCTAATCCGAAGAGTACTAGTAGTGAAGAACCCATCCTATCTGCAAACAGTGCTGTAGCAGTAATCACAAGCACAAACGGAGGAGATCAAACGCTATTCCAAAAGAATAAAGAAAAAAAACTACCGATGGCAAGTATAACAAAATTGATGACCGCACTGGTTGCGTCTGAAACACTGCGGTCGGACAGGAGTATTAGCATCAATCAAAGCGCACTAAACGGCAAGGGTGTGTCAGGAAGGTTTATCACAGGAGAATCTATATTGCTCAATGACGCACTCCATGCAATCCTCATTGAATCAAACAACGAAATAGCAATTGCAATCGCAGAAACAGTCGGCAGAGAAAAATTCATACAAAAAATGAACGACCGCGCCCACCAATTAAAAATGTTCAACACACATTTCTTCAACACAACCGGACTTGATCCAAAAGAGGGAAGTGAAAACATAAACTACACAACCGCATCAGACATCACGCTACTGTTAAAACACATTTTTGAAAACAAGAAAGATGTTTTTGCCATCCTCCAAAAAACCAATCACACCATAACAGAAATAACCACGAAGCGAACAATACCGATAGCAACAACCAACGATTTACTCACCGACAAGGAAATCGTGTTACAGGTATTAGGTGGCAAGACCGGCACAACGCCGAGGGCAAAAAACAATCTCACCATCGTCGCTAAAACGCCTTCACAAAAGGGGCACATCATAACCGTCATACTCAAATCAGAAGATGCATTCACCGACACGCGAAGCATGCTCCATCACCTAAAGAATGCATTTGAATGGTAGAAGAATACCTACCTAAAACGCAACAAAGAAAACATATCGCATGCTACACTACAAATACATACGAAAACACATCGTATGTATTGCTAAAAAATAAAAAAACCGATATGAAAAAAATATACAACACAAAAAGCATGGTAATGCTAACTGCCCTATTGATTGCAGTGCTTGTGAGCATCTATGCAGTAAGCGTATTCGCTGAAAGAGGGCATCACGGACACGGTGGCGTATCTGAAGAGACCAAGAGTGCGATACACAAAGCATTTGAAAGCGCGGACTACAATGCATACACTGCCGCGATGGATCAAAAACACGAGGAAACTGTTTTGACACAAGATGAATTTGCAGAACAGGCGAAAAAAATTGCGAAGAAAAAACAAATCAGCGACACATTCT
Source organism: Candidatus Kaiserbacteria bacterium (assembly GCA_026713605.1). GTDB lineage: Bacteria > Patescibacteriota > Minisyncoccia > Phycocordibacterales > JABAAK01 > JAPPJI01. The sequence goes on along the minus strand of JAPOOC010000010.1, from coordinate 16,040 downwards.
CCGCAAACGATTACGAGGCATACAAAACTCTGACCGAAGGAAGTATGCACCAGCTCTCAGAAAGTGCTTTCACAAAGAAAGCGCAGATGATCGCCATCAAACAGGCAATCAAACAGGCGGCAGAGGATAAAGATTTTACGGCATTCACTGGAAAGGTGCAGGAATTGAAAACACTGCTCGGTGACGAATACAAGAGCCGTTACGACGACATGACACAAGAAGAGTTCAACACACGCGCCACTAAAATTGCTTCAACGGATGACCGTGGCTTTAATTGGCACGGGCACGGTGCATGCGGGGGACATCAGGGTAAAGATTACAAGCGCATGGGCAACCACAGAATGGGTGCAGACAAAAAGACACGAACAGATACAACCACTGAAATGGATATGGTAGAAACCGACACAGCCGAATCCGACACTGAAAGCACACAGTAAATTTGCCAACAGACATCTCACAACACAATCGGCTGTCGCATATACGCGACAGCCGATTCGCCGTTATTTATCCACTGATGAAAAGAGGAACCGCGAAAAATATTCAGAACAGATAACACGATCGCGCTGAATAAGGAGGTGTTCAAGATTGTTATCGTAGAGTAGCTTCGGCACTCTTGCGGGAGCAACCGCACATGCGAGGGTCGCGAAGACATCAGCAGTAAGCGCGGTGTCAGCGATGATGTGAGCCGTCATAGCAGCGGTATGATCAGCTATGATGTGGTGGTGCATTGTATCAGCGTGTCGCCACCGACGCTTGTAAGTGCCAGAGCCAGCAAACCCTTGATTGGCAAGCGGCACTTTTGCGATAATACGCTTTTGATCAGTTGGATGCTCAACAAAAATAACAACAGGCGAGTTGTCGGGGAGGGTACTCGCATAGATATCACCACCCCCGTTTATAAGAAAATACTGCACGCCAAAAGAAGTTCGCAACAGAGCAGCCAAGTCATCAATAAGCCACCCCTTCCCAAAGCCACCAAGGTCAACGGCACCACGACGGAGCGTAACGCACTGCTTATCAATAACGAGATCAAGTGTGGGATTCGCGGGCGCCATACTGTCACCAGCACGCACACTATCAGGAGAGCCGTAGCCACGCGCAACTTGCGTATGAGCGGAGAGAAAGTTAAACATCCCGCCGGTATCTCGGTACAGTTTTTGCCCGAACTGCAGCAGAGAGATGCATTCATCAGACGGGTTTTTAAGTATGCCAGTTTTGTTCAACACACCCACACAAGAAGTATCTAAAAAGCGCGAATACTGTTGCTCAAAGGTGTTGAGGCGACTGACAAGCCGATCAGCAATCTCTTTTTCTCGTGACGCTGGCACGGCAAACAAGTCAAACCACCAGTGGGTACCGAGTGCGGGGATTTCCTTAATCTGTACCATTATAAAGATGCATCTGAGGCAATGTCCGCCAGTGTTTCATTAAAGGCGGTCGTGGTAAGAGATGCGCCGCCGACCCGCGAAAGATCAAGGTCATCCATCTCCACACCAAGAACGAGCGACTCGTACGCACCGTCAAACCGTGTGTGGCTCGGTGTTTTTGCCGCAGCACTGTCATACTGCACATCAGCGGCAGTAATCACATCGTCCTGCAACGAAAGGGTAACAGAAATAACATGCTTTTGCCGCTTCGGTGTGTAGTACGATGCATGAGTGGTATAAGTGCCGTTGCGATAGGTGTTCGTTTGCAACAACACAACATCCTCTATGCGACGCTCCAATGATGGGGTAAGGGGGAGAGCAACATCAGTAACCGTCGTTGCCGCGGATGGTGCTGGTGGCTCCGGCGACTGCCTGCTCGGGAGCATAAAAAAAACAAAACCCGCAATCACAACGACACCAATAATAAGAACAATGGGAATGAGAGGCATATAAATATCACTATACCACGAGAGCAAGGTAAAAACTCACGCTAATCCGGGAAAGAAGTCACGAACAATATTGCGGTTTGGCACACCCACGCCTTGCAATAGCGTGGTGTAGGCATACACCATCCCCGGAGGACCAGAGAGATACCAAAGCCGATCCTGATAATCAGGCGTGTACTTTTTAATACCATCTTCAGTCAACAAGCCATACTCACACCCCACCACTTTCTCCTCCGCCAAGATATGCACCACAGTACACTGACCGGAATCAGTAAGCGCATCAAGCATGTCCCTATACGCAATCTCCTCACTTGTGTTATTACAGTAGAACAGAGCAATATCCCGCGGCACACCCTGCCGTGCGATGTCTCCGAAGTGACTCAAGAACGGGGTAACACCAATCCCGCCGGCAACAAATCCAAGTTTTTTTGTCGGGTCATCCGGTAGCAAAAAATCTCCAGCTCGTTGACTGGCAATAATACAATCACCAGGTGCAAGTTGCCGCAATGCCTGCTTATAGGTGCTCCCACCCTCAGAAAATCGAACCGCAATCCGCAACACATCCTCGTGCGGCGCGGAAGCAATAGTAAAATATCGTCGCACCCCTCGGTTGTCTGGCTTCCTGTGCGGCAACATCCATTCGAGATACTGCCCAGCGCGAAACCGCACATCTTCCGGTTTTGTGAAAACAAACTCTCGGGTATTTTTAGCAACCTCCTTTGCTCTAATAAGAGTGAGGTGCAATTTTCTACGCAAAGAAAAGGAGAAGAAGGTAAGATTACCAATGATCAGCGCAAGTTCAGGAGACATCGCAATATATGGTGCGAAAAAAACAGCACTTGAAAGACCGCCGACCAGCGCGCCGTAATACATCTGCATTTTTTTTGTTGGTGGGGTAGTGAACGGTTCGGTGAGCATAAAAAACGCAAGGAACAATATAGGCCACGACAAGAAAAAGGTGGGTACAGAAGAAGAGATAGAAAGATCGAGTCGCCACGCCTCAAACACATACACAATAAACGCAGTGCCGATGCACCACAACACAAGTGGCCATCGCCGTATTTTCATCACAACGAGAAATCCGACGATAACAAGTGGTACAAACAACCAAAAGCTCCCAATCCACCACGCTGCTTCAACCAAACCGGGTGCGCTGAGTACAAGCACGCCAAACGCAGCAGGATTAACAATGTGCTGCTGCCTCCACACAAAAAGGAACTTTGAAGCGACAGCAGCAAAAGCAACGACAGCAACAACCCACTGTCCGGAAAACGAAGTCGCGGGAATAACAAGAAAGAAAATAATCAACGCCGTAATAACTGCCGACTCATGCTGAGCAGAAACCCGAAACAGTCGCGCAAACACCACATTACTCACTACAGCAACACCAAGCGCAACAACTAACGAAGTAACCTGATCAGAAAAACTGTACGACACCAATCCTACAGACCCCAACAAAAAACTCACCACCACCAAAAAACAAAGTCCACCCGTCACGACACGATACATGGTAATACCATCCAACCACCTCTGCACACGGGATATAAGAGTAATCATACAAGATAAAGAAAGTGTACCATTTGACAGCCGAAAAGAATAACAGCCACACAACAGACAGAAATACCGCTTGTCCATTGATCTTTCCATGTTTTCCACACATATCATGGAGTACCGATTGAAGTGTGGCAAAATTAGGATGTTATAATACAAGCATGAAGCCAGAAAAGTTTAATAGCAAAGAGCAAAAACCACCAAAAAAACAGGAAAAAATAAATGAGATATCTCAGAAAGAAAAGAGATATCTTTCAGAAAAGATTGCGGAAATTAAAGAAATGGGGTACTCAAAGTTGGTAATAACAAAAAACGATGAAAATGCAAGACCAGTCAAACCAGATGACGCCGATGACCTTTCCGCTATTAGCATTGAGGACGACTGCAACAACCACGAATCCCTCACTCAATTTTTAACCGAATTCGGGTCTCGTTACCCAGAATCTCAATTGCGGAGCATTTTAGAATCGCCAGGAATGGTAAAGAAATACAATGAGCGTAATAAATACCCTCCACACGAACCAAAAGCAATGCTTTTTTCCTCAACTGCACAAGCCACTTTGTGGCTCGTAAAAGAGTGAAAAAGTCCACCCGTCACGACACGATACATGGTAATACCATCCAACCACCTCTGCACACGGGATATAAGAGTAATCATACAAGATAAAGAAAGTGTACCACCTCCCGACAGACACACTAATCCTTGCCACCACAAGAAAAACAGGACTTCATCTGCTCAAGCGCGATTCTGCGCATTGAAACAGCGTTCTTCTCAGATTGAGTCATTTCGGCAAAACTTTTATCATAACCGTCAGGAACAAATAAGGGATCCCAACCAAAGCCACCGACACCTCGAACTGTTTCTGAAATAGTCCCATGAACCTTTCCAACAAAAAAATGAACAGCATCGCCATCAAAAAATCCAACCACCGTTTTAGCAACTGCCACGCGATCTGCCTCACCAGATAGCATCTTAAGAATCCCCTCATTACCAACAGTATCAAGAAACCACTTCATAAGCGCACCGGGGAGCCCATTCCACGCAGCAAACTCCAAGCCAGTATCCTCAACCAGCACAGGTTTGCCAATCTGTTGAAAGGCGTCCTCAGCTTTTTTGCGCACGACCTCTTCCACCTTGATACCTTGCGGCTCAAAAAGATCAATAGACACCTGCTGCACAGCATATCCAAGAATAGCGCGAACCTCACGAATCTTATCCTCATTACCTGTTGCAAAAAAGTTGGGATACATACAAGACCACCCGTATACCTCAAGTATACCAATGTTTCACCAAACATTGAATTTCTGTAAAAATATTTTTTATTTCTCATTACAGGTAAGGAGTTCAATACTCCCTACGCTAAAACATAACAGAGACAGCCAACGGCTGTCTCTGCACAAAAACCTCATATGGGAGGAGATTTCAATCCCCATCGGACGAACCGTCTTGATCATCACGCCTTACCCGCAATAAGAAAAGTATCCAGAGAAAGAATAGGGCAACCGCTCCTATGTGAACATAGTAAGCAATGTACTGACCAACTTCATGAAGGCCATTCGGATCACTCAGTACACCGCTCAGGTTAATAAATATGGTAGGCGGTAACCAGAAAAGTATTACTATATAATGCAATAGCAACGGAACCCAAGATGCATAAAAAAGAAGAGGAACCATCCACTCAACGAGACGACTAATCTTGGAGGGCGGATGCCTTGACGCTGATCTTGAGGACGAGATAGCATAACAGGCAACTCCGACTCCAAATAGAACATATAACTCCATCGGCGCAAAATGATACATATCAATCACCCGCCCCTATGCTTTCTATAGATGGTGAAACTTTCATGAATTGCAAATACGGTTGACAGGATAAAAACTCCCACCACAAATATCATTCGCACCATCGGTGAGATACAAATCAACACTATAGACACCACCACTACGACAATCATTCCCATGAACGGCAGAAAATACTTCATCAGATAATGCCTCCTTAGACAGAGATTAAATGTGCTGTATAAAAATGAACACGCCAAAAACAGTGTACATCACTCGGGTCAGGAGATGACGCTCAAAATACCACTTCAGGTTTCTTGCGGTATTTTGAGCGTCATCTCCTGAGTGGCACTGAACACTACAAGAAGGGAGAATCGAACTCCCTACTACAAAATCAGTGCTATCGCAAGCCCTGCCATACCAAAATTTTCTATGAGGGAAACAGATGTCAAGGGAACCTTAAGAACGGTGCCGAGACATGCGCATTGAATATCTGTTTGTTTTCTCATAGCGATAAGGACACCGACACCGCTGAAAATCATCAGTGCTGCCCCTGTCCATAGCAACCAATTGGGGTGAAGTCCCGCAAGCATAGCGAAGCCAAGCGCAATTTCAAGAAACGGATACACATAACCGTATCCTCGCCATCGCATTGCCAACAAATCATATGTCGCGTATCCGTCGGCAAATCCTTTCAAGTCAATGAGTTTAAAACCGCCGAAGACGAGAAAGAACCCTATCATGCCATACAGCATGAACATGTTCACATCGCCGCCACTACTGATACCTGATGCAATGCCGATGAGGGTAATAACAACAATAAGTGGCACATAATTTCTCCCTGATTGCTGATGTTCTTCGTGTTTCATGCTAGTACTGAACTTAGAGTGCGAGTAGGGAGAATCGAACTCCCGTCTCAGCCATGGCAAGGCCGCGTTCTACCACTAAACTATACTCGCGCAATAGATGCATATACAAAAATATATTTTTGTATAAAGTGCGAATGAGCGGACATACACCTCAGTTATGGCACACGCCTCGCTACAGGTGCAGTATAACATCGCACAGAAAAGAATATCGTGCAAATGGAGGTGTATATAGTGGAAAGATTGGTTGACACAAGGAATAAAAAGGGATATACTCTAACCATCTGATGTAAGTATTCCGCCTTGGGCGGGATTTTTTATTACAAGTCAAAAATATAGTAAGCAAAGAAATAATATGTTTGACATCAAAGAAATAAAAGCAGTAGTACAACAAATAGCCGAAGCACGACACCTGCCGGAAGATGCCCTGTGGGAGGCCCTTGAAATTGCATTTGCAACGGCATACAAGCGGGAATACGGCAAGAATGACCAAATCATTCGATGTAGAATCAACAGAGAAACAGGAGAATCAAATTTTTCCCAAGTGAAACAAGTATTAGACAAAGCGCACATCCTGCCGGAAGACGAAACACCAAAAGAAGAGGGTGAAGAGCGTGTACGATTTAATCCCGAACGACACATGATGGTGGATGATGCACAGTTAGTGCGACAGGGAGTAACGCAGGGCGAGGAAATACTCTTTCCATTAGAAGCAAAAACTGATTTTGGCAGGATTGCAGCACAGTCAGCGCGGCAAGCAATCACACAAAAGATACATGAGGCAGAGCGAGATGCAGCAGTAACAGAATTTCAAGGAAAGGAGGGAAAGTTGGTACACGGACAGGTGCAACGCATTGAGCGGGGGAATGTCTTTGTCGACCTTGGTAGGACGGTGGCGATACTGCCGTTCTCGGAACAAATTCGCGGCGAGCGATTCAACCAAGGAGACACTATTCGTGCATTTGTGCAGTCAATCAACACTGAGCGACGAAGTGGTGGCTTTGTGCGACTGTCCCGAGCTGACGAGCGGTTCGTGGTGCGACTATTTGAAACAGAAGTGCCAGAGCTCACCGAGGGCGTGCTTGAGATAAAGGCAATCGCACGCGACCCTGGTGTCCGTACCAAAGTCGCAGTAGAGAGTAAAAGTCCGTCAGTAGACCCTGTGGGAGCATTTGTCGGGCAACGGGGGGTACGCGTGATGACGGTAAAGAGTGAGTTAAACGGTGAGCAAATTGATATTATCAACTGGCCAAGCGATATAGCAGAGTTTATTGGTGAAGCACTGTTGCCGGCAGAGGTGATGGGGGTGGAAATCAACGAGGAAACCAAGCGGGCGCTAGTGAAAACAAGCGACGATCAAATACCAGTCGCCATTGGACGCGGCGGGCAAAACTTAAAACTCGCAGCAAAATTGACCAATTGGGAAGTTGTCATCACCGATCCGGGCGACACTGAAATAGCGCAATCAACTCCAGAGGGAGATATAACGATATTTAAACGAGATAATCAGGAACAGGAGAAAAGGGGTGGTGAGAGTAAAAAGACAGCGGAGAATAATGAGGCACCTGAAAAGGAAGGGGTGGCGGAAGAGGGTAAGAGCGCTGAAAAAGAGGAGGGTGTGATTAATCAGGAACAGGCACCACAGCCAGCGCCAGAAAACGAAGCCACAGAAGAAAAGAAGGTCAAGGACGATACGGAAAAAGATACTGAAAAATCTGGGGAATAAATCGCTTGCACAATCTTTTTTTTAAGGTACAATAAAGAGGTAAACAGATGTGTGTATGAATTTATTACACGATGTTGACCCCGGTACTGCCGATGTGATGCATACCATCATAGAGATACCGCGTGGATCAAAGAATAAATACGAAATAGATAAAGAGACGGGGGTTATTGCGCTTGACCGAGCAATGCATACCGCTCAAGATTACCCTGTTGACTACGGATTTGTCCCGCAGACCTTGTGGGACGACGATGACGCATTGGATGTCGCTGTCATTACCACCTACCCGCTCTACCCCGGCATTCTTGTCCCGGTGCGCCCGGTCGGTATTTTTAAAATGATAGATGATGGCGAGCGTGACGACAAGATTATCAGCGTTCCAGCAGACGACCCGCGCTTTGATGAGGTGCGGGATATTGCAGATGTGAACAAGCACACCATCAAGGAGATACAGCACTTCCTTGAAACCTACAAAAGAATTCAAGACAAGGTGATAGAGATACAAGGTGTCGGCACAGCGGAAGAAGCGAAAGAGGCATTTGAACGATCGCGCAAAATGTATAAAGAGAAATTCAATAAGTAGCACTATATGTATTTCGTGCCGCACAATATAACCACTGACGAACACACTGAAACAAAAAAAGGGGGCATCATATCTGATGCGCTTGTGCTATTAGTAACGATACTCCTGCTCGTTGTGGCAGTATCATTTCCACTCTGGAATGTTGCCGCAGAAACGCGCATAACAGACAATCAATTGGTGATATCCATAGCCAATAAGGATTACAGCGTACTCCTCTCCTCACTCTTCGGGAAAGTCAGGAAGCGGGTGCCGGAGGGAGCACACAACTATATCCGAGACATTGACGAATATCGGGCGCGTATCGCACAAGGAGTTAAAGAAAACAACGAGTTGACAAAGATACTGCACGCACTCATTGAACACTTTCCTGAAAAACTAAAGAGCGGCTATCAAGAAGAGATAAATCATCACGAAGTTGAAGCGGAGCGGTTGAAAATAGCAATTTTTCCATACATAGAAAATGACGCAACGCTAAGTTACGCAGTTGTTGAGAAGTACAACCTCTACACCTCGTTCACCGAATGGCTGCTGCACCACATCAACAAGAGCAGTGTCGTTGGTGATCTGAATGAGATACAAGGACAATCATATGCGTTAAGGAAAGAAATTGCACTGCTCTACATCAAAATAAATTCGGTAACACAGGATGGTCGATAGATAGAGCGTGCAGTTGCACAAAACAACAGAACAGTGTATCGTGCGAATATGGAGGACACACAAAAAAATAACTCAACCTACGGTGCAATTTTTGCAATGATCCTCATTGTATTAATCGTTATAGGAATGGCATATAATGCAATAAAAAAGATTCTCAGTGATCGGAAAGAAATGCAAGAAGAGCAAGCACAAAAAAGTATTGTCGTGGAGGGTCTGCCTGGAGGAGAATATAGCAAACCACAGGGCACCATACTCTACGAAAACTTAACCGACGAAGAAGCAACACAAATAATAAAAACTCTCCTACAATCAGGAGAAAAAAACCAAGAAGAATTGGAAAAACTCAAAACAGAAATTTTAACAGAAAAAACAGAAGAATAAAACGCTATGACAACACGGGAACAATTTTCAATACAAATACATAAAGATGGCAAGAGGGCACACGCTAAAATTGAAGGAGTAGTGCCAAAAGACATGATAGGTGCGGTGCGGAATGGGGTGATACAAAAAATCGGAGAGAACAAAAAGATAGATGGATTCCGGGAGGGGAATGCACCATCAGAAATTGTGGAACGGGAAGTGGGATCACTAGAAATATGGAGGCAGAGCGCACAGGAGGTAATAACAAAACATTTCGCTGAAATAGTGGCAGGGGAAGAGGTGGTGCCACTGGGACAGCCACAACTCCAAATAACCAACATTGCCGACAAGAATGATGTATCGTTTCAGATTCAGTTCTACATGTTGCCAAAGGTAACACTGCCGGACTACAAAGTACTCTTGCAGAAATTAGAAAAGCCAGAAGAGCCAAAGGGTGCAACTGACGAGGAGGTGCAGCGGGTATTACTGGATGTGCGGAAAGGGTTGTACAAAAAGGCACACCCAGAAAAAGATGTCCCAAAGGATGAAGGCGATTTGCCGGAACTCACTGACACCTATGTACAGGAGGTGTCGCAACAGCACAAGGATGTAGAGAATTTCAAGAAGGGAATACAAGAATCCATAACACAAGAGAAGGCGTTACAAGCGCGTGCACTGTTTCGGCAAAAAATACTGGATACCATCGCAGAAAATACCGCCGTCACCATACCAGAGATAATGATTGAGGAAGAGAGTAAGCGGGCGTATGAGGAAATGAAAGGACACGCAGAACACTTTAAAACCACCATAGAAGAGTATCTGAAAGCACAGAACATGTCAGAAGGGAAATTGTGGGAGCAATTACGAGAAGACGCACGAAAACGAGCAAAAATACAACTCATTATGAACACCGTCAGCACTCAGGAAAACATTCGAGCCGACATAGACGAAATTGAAAAAGAGGTGGCTCGTTTCAAGAAAAAGCAGACCGATATGACCGACGAACAAATTCACACCTACATCACCTCACTGCTCACCAACGAAGCAGTGGTGCAATCATTGGAAAAAATCGCAGTAGAAGGCAAAGAATAGCTGAATACGGTATCATGCAAGTATGCAAAGGAGGGGTGGCTGAGTGGTTGAAAGCGCCGGTTTCGAAAACCGGTATACGAGTATACACTCGTATCGAGGGTTCGAATCCCTCCCCCTCCGCCAATTAAAAACACTGGTATTTTTACAGGAACAAGGGCGCGCAACCCTTTTTGCATTTCAGCCGAAAATCTTGATTTACACCTATCATTGAAACAGTAAAAAAGCGACAGAAAGAAAAGAAAAAAATGACGACAAGAAAGACATGGGCGCACTAACAGACGGTAAAACAAGATTCGGTAGAGAGATCATCGTACGCATAGAGGTGCGGTCTGACAAAAAGGTAAGAGCAATATCCATCGGATTATCTGGACCAGGTGCTACAGTCGGTATCAGTGGGGTGCTTTGCAGAAGAATCGTCGGAGCATCCGGATCAGAATCATCCGACTGAGATTTTGGGGCAAGAACATCTGTTACAGCAGAGACCTCCTGATCAGCATCAGAGCCATCGACACTTTCTTGGTCTGTTGGGCGATGAACAGTGGTAGGTTGCACCTGATCCTCCTCCAAAGAACTTTGTCCAACAGGGGAAGGTGATTCAAAGGTGAGGGGGAAGGAATCAGGGGGAGGAGGATCATCGCCAGTTTCCGAGGGGAAGGGAGGAATCGGAGAGAAAGTCCTTTTTTCAGGGAAAAGATGCCCACCACGCCACTTCGTCTGCCGCTGTGGTGTTTCAGTGGTAGGAGAGGATGAATCAGGAGGAGGGGGAGGAGAAGTAGATTCTCGTATTGTCAGAGAAAAATCCGTTTGCACAGCGAAAGCGGTGGGTATAAAGAGTAATAAAAAGAAAAAAAGCAGTAAACATCCTACTCTACAAAAAAAATTGAAAGAAACTATATTCTTAATAAAAAACATAAACAAATATTTCTGATGGAAGATGCCCTCTCATAACACCCCTTTATGGGTGCCGATCAGCGAAATTCCCTCACCCTCACTCTTTTACTCCTCCAGTATCAGGTCGCTTCGTGCGTGCGTGAACAGCACGCTTTTTACGCTTTACCGGTGCAACAGTGCGAGGGTGAACCTGTGTACGCCTTTTAGAATGCGAAACGAAATCTTTACCACGCCGCCGCACTCGTTTCACCGGTCCTTGCTTGCGATGCACACCTTTCTTTCTGCGCCTCCTTCGTGTGGTTACAAAAAACACAATCAAACCAACAAGCACACCAAGTTCAATGCTCAATGCAAGGGGGTGTGGCATAACAAGGGTAAAGATGCTCGGTGCGCGTAAAGTTGTCTCACGCACACCATCACCATCACGGTCATATGAAAAACCTATTCTCGTCAAATAGGGGCCACCCCAGAACGGTTCCGCAATAGTAAAATTGAGTTCACTCCATCGACTAGGATAGATGGGGTATACACCGCCTCGCTTCGCATGTAAAAAACCAGCCATTAATGAACGCATAGTCAAAACAATATTCGTATCAATAGACACATTTCCATCATTCCGCGCAGACACCTTAAACTGAAAACCACCATCCTCCCTAACCGCCATAGCAACCAGTGGATCAGTAATCTCTCGAGCAAAATCACCCGGAACAGTTATCTGCACACGAATACCAATTCTCGTGCTGAGAGAGAAGCCAGTATTTTTCTCTCCATCCCCCTCTTTCTTCTCTTCTATGACAACACAACCGTTATATTCACCCGGCTTCATTCCTGCAGGAACAGTAATGGTAAAAGGGACGATCTCACTGCTTCCGACTGCAAGATATACCTCACTCTCCTCTAAGGTAATCCATGTCCCCACGCCAGTAATAATATCACCTGCCTGTGCACAGGCAAGTCCGCCATCACTTGAGCCCACAACCCCAACACCCCTCACCACAATCGTTTTAGAAACATCCGCGGTATTCAACACCATAACTCCCTCTTGAGCAACTTCTCCCGACTTAAGGGTGTGCAAAAACTTACTTGTTGACTGCGGCACACCGGCCCGCGGATACGCCGGCTGACCGCCAATACCGCCATACTCAATGGCAGAGACACTTGGCACAAAAACAGCAACACAAAAAGTAAGCAGGAGCATCGCAATCAATCGAACGGTGTATAGCAACTTACTCATACATAAAAATAGACACGAAGTGATAAAGCACCTCTTACTGCGCTGTAACAGTTAGTACCATGCTCAAAGAGTAATCATTTGCGGCGGCTTGACTCGCTGGAATTTCCTGTGATAACGAAACATCAGTCAAATCCCACTTACCAAAATCAGCAGAACTGCTAGCGGCAGTGAGGAGGGCGATGGAGTCAGTTGACCCTTCACTGAATGAACCACTAGATCCTTTGGAGATTCCAGTTGTCACTACGGAGTCAAGTCCTGTGAGTGTAGAACCACTAGCATCAATACTCAACTGACCACCAAACCCGTCCGTATCACTGCCGTCGGTACACCCACTACCGCCAGGGTCATTAAAATCAAACTTTTTATTGGAATCAGTGGATGATGTCCATGTATCCGTTGTGGCAGCCGCTGCTATGCTAAGCACCCATCCACCATCAGCTGCACCTGGATTATTAACCTGTATTTTTTGAGTAGCGGTACCAAGTTTCCCGGTCACCGTCGTGCAGGTGTCATTTCGATCGGTCGAGGAAAAAGTAACTGCTGGAGATATAACATCAGTACCGCTACCGTCAACAATAGAAACAGCAAGCGAAGTACTATTAATGACAATTGTGAAAGTGGTGGTACTCGCCGCATAGACAACGGCAGAACCAAATAAAAAAATAAGCAGAAAGATAATAATAAGATATGAGTGTATTGATTTTGAAATGATCATAGGTAAAAAAGAAAAAATAATAAAATAAACAGCCCCGAAACAGTATGATAAAAAGCCACTAAATACAGGATAGCAATATTTTGCCTATAAAAATTATTTCCTGTGGAAAACAGTCCGTCCATACAAACAATGGGTTACCATCGCAAGAATTGTGCAATAGCAATAGTATGACTACTGTGCGGTGACAGTTAACACCATATTTATTGAGTATGATCCGTCTTGCTGACCAGCAGGAATTTCTTGAGAGAGATCAATACCAGTGATACTCCAAGAACAACCCGTATCAGCGGAAGAATTGGCCGAGATTAGTGTAATTGCATCAACACTGCCCTCAACAAATGATGCGCTTGACCCTCGAATAAGCCCATCACTATCACAGCCAGAGCTAGCAGATATGACAGCAGATGAAGGGTCAATTATCAGAGTACCCGCAACAGAATCATTGTCAGATCCGTCTGATGATCCGTCATTAAAGTCAAATAAATGAGAGGCATCTTTCCTCCAAAGCGCCTGAGTGTTTTCAGCTGCAAGTGTCAGATTCCATGCCGACACGGTGGTGCCATTTTGCACCATAATTTTCTCAGAGAGAGTACCAAATGTTCCAGCGGTCGTCATCGTGTTGCCACTCCGAGCAGGTGAACTAAAGTGAACTAACGGATCGTCAACCACATTATCGGATGTATCAAATATTGAGGCGGAAAGGGTGGTTGATGGATCTGTCACAGAGGTGACTGTACCAACCGTAAGGTACTCCGCATCATCAATGGCAACATGAGAGAAGGTAACAATCTTGTTCACATAACTGGTTGCAGGTAGTACCGTTGCGCCGGTACTGAAGGTGGTGTCAGTGTCTCTAATGAGTACAAAGTCAGATACTTGTGTGCCAGCAAGAGAGACAGTAGAGAGATCAAACTCAAGAGTAACATGACCGACTTCTCCACCTGTTTCACGAAACTTCCACACTCTGCCGATGCGTTGATCCACACTGGACGGGGTGTCTGTTGTAGAAGGAGTTAGGGTACCTCCGTCATGACCCCAGAGCAGAAACTCACCATCCTCCAAGGTGGCACGATCACTGACCTCAACAGTCAAGATGGCTCCCATCATCTCACTCCCTGATCGCGGTTGCAGCAAGTGCTCTGCTTCATCGTCTGCAATACCGGCGATGTGAGAGGTGTAGCCACTATCAACGCCATCACTGTCAAAAAGCACACCGTCATGAGAGTCAACATAGTCACTGGAGGCATCAAGGGTGATGCCGTATCGTAAGGCAAAGTAGGTCTCAATCCTGTTGAGACGGATGTCATCAAACACCTGATCATACACGAATATCTCCGCCACCTCACCATCGTACTGATCTGAATTTGCCGCCCCAACTTTTGCGCCGATGAGTGCCTCGGTGCCTGAGGTGTTCACCGAATGAGGAGAGCCGGAGATGGTAGCCTCAGTTTGCTCTTCACCATTGACGCGTATCTCCCACTGGTCAGACCGACCTCCTTCCTGCAGTTGAAAGGTAACCAGCTCTACATCTGTTTCTGCTGGTCGGGTGATGCCGTAAATATGGTCGTCAACATCCACCGAAACCTCAGTTTGCGTTATGTCTAAAGTAACATTTGCTCCGAGAGTATCAGTATCGCCGTGGGAAAGCACTGCTCGACCACTTTCACCACTCGGGCGAGCAACAATGAAGTAGGAGCGCGGTGCTGTACCAGCAGGCATGTGGTCCGAAGGGAACGCAAGCACATCTGATCCGTCAAAGTGCAACACGGCATGCTCGTTGAATGCATCTGCTACATAGTCCGGTTTCAAGTCGTTCGTTACTTGTGTGGCATCAGCTCGGTTGTGACCTTCATCCAACCATTTGGAAACACCATTGGTATCATGGGTTACTCCTCTACTACCATCAAACCATACATGCACCTCCTCACAGCGCACTCCTCCGGGAATACCACCACCGAATGGACGATGGTACTTCAGGCCGAAGTACTGATCCACCTCTGCTATCTCACAATGAGTCAGCGCATCATCATAAATGACAATCTCTGCGATCCTTGAGTTGTTTGGGCTGTGACCAGAGCGGTTTTGATTGATGCGGTACTGACTGAAATGTCGTCCTATCGGTGTATCGAAACTGCCGGCACTGACAATCTCTCCATCAGAAAACAAGGTCAAGTCAGTCGGGGTCGCCAGAAAACTGTACAGATTGAGAGTGTTGTGAACCTCTTCAAACAGCAGGTCTGGACCGAGACCGTAGGTGCGAAAATGGAACTCACCACCACCAACATCAATGGCATCAATCTGGAAGTGTGAGGTAAAGTCAGCACCTACAACCTCACCGTTTGAAAAAAATGACCAGTATGAATTAGGGGTTCCAACTTGTTCAAATACGGTGAAGTAGGTAAAGTTGTCTCCGGTCCAGTCCTGGTTGTTTGCTTCTAGGTCATGGCGGAGGACCGCCCGGTAGTAGGCCTCAAATCTCAACACATCAATATCACCAAAGTGATCAACTTCAAGTGTGGGGTAAGCACACAACTGCACACCACTCTGTGCCGCAACACAATCACCATCAACAGCCCGCACATGCGAGGCATAGATTGACTTGTCCTCCCAACAGCGCACAGCATCACCGTTATTAGCGGGAGCACTTGTACAACTAGTATCCGTATGCAACACCTCCGGGTCTTCAGCATCTAGCCACAACCTAACATTCCTGAGCAC
>JAPOOC010000011.1 GCA_026713605.1 Candidatus Kaiserbacteria bacterium | reverse complement strand
TTCCGACAGTAGGGTATAGAATGTTCCCCACTTATTCTCTGGTTCGTCGGTGCAGTTCGGCTGGTCTTCGAACTGCATACGCAGTTCAAAGGCCTCTTCCAGTGTCAGTGGTCGATACCCGAGTTGTCGGTACCGCTCTATGATCTCTGGAAGAGTTACTAATTCTGTAAAGCCGGCTTCCAAGAGCGTCACAACTGTGACATCAACGCTCTTTTTCTGCCGAGACATCGGGAAGCCGCCTTCCGGCAAGGCCCTTTCCGCGCCCCAGCTCACTTCCATCAAGCCCACTCGATTGTTGATAGCTTTGACCAGCTCCTCACTGGTCTTGTAGTTGCCTGTCGTGATGGTTACCACACCATCGGACCAACTGTACTCCGGCTCTGGTTCTTCTGCTATTTCAGGTAGCAGTATCTCTTCCGGCTCTTCTACCCTGTCGGGAGAGCAGGAGATTACTGCCGTCATCAGCGTTATGATCATCAGGGTGCATACTACTTTCATTTCGTTCTCCTTTTAGTTTTGAAACGCTTTGAAACTTGCTCAGAAACCCTGTCTGTTGCATAGTATAGCATAGGTGTGTTTTTCCTGTCAAAAAATGCGCGACTGTTGTCGCGCATTGTTGCTATTTAATGATGGCACAGGCGAAACGAGAGCCGGTGTTCTCGTCCAGCTTGTCCCCTATGAACCAGGAATCGTCCGTTCGCTCCTTGGCGTACGGATCAAAGAACGGTTGTTCTTTGAGCGTGCCATTCCGGGTAAACCCTATTCGGTAGTCCGGGATCATCCTTGACCAAGGGCTGCTGTGGCTTACCGTAAGCATCGTACCCCCCATCATATCTGCCTCTTTTTCCGACAGTAGGGTATAGAATGTTCCCCATTTGTTTTCTGGCTCCTCGGTGCAGTTCGGTTGGTCTTCGAACTGCATACGCAGTTCGAAGGACTCTTCCAGTGTCAGTGGTCGATACCCGAGTTGCCGATATCGCTCTATGATCTCTGGAAGAGTTACTAATTCTGTAAACCCGGCTTCCAAGAGCGTCACAACTGTGACATCAACACTCTTTTTCTGCCGAGACATCGGGAAGCCGCTTTTTGGCAATCTCACTTCTATGCCCCAGTTCACTTCCATCCATGGCTTCCTTCGGTTTATAGCTTTGACCAGCTCCTCACTGGTCTTGTAGTTACCTGTCGTGATGGTTACCACACCATCGGACCAACTGTACTCCGGCTCTGGTTCTTCTGCTATTTCAGGTAGCAGTATCTCTTCCGGCTCTTCTACCCTGTCGGGAGAGCAGGAGATTATTACTGCCATTGCCATCATCATGATCATCATCAGGGTGTATTTCACTTTCATTTCGTCCTCCTTTCAGCTTTGAAACTTGCTCAGAAACCCCGTCTGTTGCATAGTATAGCATAGGTGTGTTTTTCCTGTCAAAAAGTGGTTGATCGTCGTTACCCATTGCTATTTTACTTGATGGTACAACCTGCTTTGGAGGCGATATACTGTTGGTATGGTGTTTACTTTTACGAGGCGGCAGTGGGTTTTGTTCGGTATGCTTAGTTTGTTGGTGCTCTGTGTGGTCTTCGTGCCGCAAATTGCGTCTGCTGATGTTGTTAAGGGAATCCTCACTGTTCTTAATGCCGTTGTTGGTGGTTTGGCAAAGGGGATGGAAGTACTTCTTGGCTTATTTCAATTTTTGTTTTTGGAGGTTATTGAATTCACCATTCTTAATTTCGCAAGTGCTTGGGATGGTGGCTTTCTCTCTGACTTTCGGGTGGTGTGGCAGGTTATTCGGGATTTTGTGAATTTAGTTATCGTGGTACTGTTTATCCTCACTGCCATGATGACTGCTTTTGGTGAGGGGCGGGAAGGGTTTGGTTTTCACCGAAAGAGTTTGATATTTCTGATTGTTGCTGCCATCTTTGTTAATTTCAGCGCGTTTTTCACCTTGCTTGTGCTTGATGTTTCGCACATTCTCTTTATGCTGTTTTTTAATGCACTTGATACGGCTTCTTGGGGATCCCTTTCCCCGTTTACTGGGTACAGTGTTATTTTGGGTGAAGTTGGTGATGGGGGTCTGTTTAATCTTATTGTCAGCATTCTCGCGATTGTGGTTAACTGGTTTATCATACTTGGTATTTTGTATTTTTGTATTATTCTCATTGAGCGATATATTATCGCCATGTTTCTCGTGTTGCTTTCTCCGCTTGCAGCGCTTGGCTTTTTTGCTGGTTTGTCTGGTGGGAATCCGCTTGCCTCTAAATTTGTTGGTATTTATGAGCAGTGGAAAGAGAAACTTGGCTATGTGTTTTCCATGCCGGTTGTTTTGATTCTCGGGTTTACTCTTTTGTTGGTTTTGTTTCAGGGCGCGCTCGGTCAGACGGCTGACCCAGATAATTTTGTTAAATTGCTCGGTGTCAAAAATCCGCAGGGGAGAGGCATCCTTATACAGCTTGTTATGGCGAGTATTGTGCTCATACTTGGTATTTTTAAAGTCGGTGAAGTGGCGAAGAAGGCAAATATCCATCCGGCGATTGCTGGGAAATTTAAGTTGGGTGAGTTTCTGGGTGAACGAGCGAATTCGTTATGGAAGGGGAAGCCCTTTTTGGGTGCTGCTCGCGCACTTAAGGGAAGTGGTCGTGGCGCTGCGTTGGCGAGTGAGTTTATCAATAGAACACCAAGGATTGCACGGAAGGTGTATGGGGTTGTTGATACTGCTACGAAGGTTGGCAGGATAGCCAAGGGTGTTGTTGGCGGTGTGCGGCGGGGTGCACAGGATGTTGACGATGTCTTGCAGGGTCGATCGCAAGATGAAGAGAGTGTCGAGAAGCGTACAGCACGATCGGAGGAGCGCAAGCAGGTTGCGCAGGGGCGAGTTGATAAGGCGGCAAAGCGGTTGGCGAGGCGAAGGGCGATAGATGCCAGTACTCAAATCAGAGAAGCTGTTCAGTCGGCTCTGCATGAACAGAGTCCCACTGTGCGATCTAAGAAAATTATTGACATACTGAAGAGTCCTATGAAGGATTCTATCAGTGGTGGGGAATGGTCCGCTTTTTATAACAGTATTCATGATGGTAATAGCAAGGAAGATTTTGATATATATGGGGAAATGATGGGTAGTAAAAATGTGCCACCCGGAATACTTGCTGCGATTGAAAAAAAGATTCGGTATGCGGTACGGACCAGGACGCATCCCGGCAGGGGTGGAAAGGCAGGACAGACAATAGCGGATTTGGAGGATATGCTGGTGAAAGGTGCCGGCAATGTGTCGTTGCCTGTTGACATACGCACTTCCATGCTTAAGGATTCCAATGTTGCTATTCGGCAAGAGGCTGTCAAGTCCTTTGCTGAGCAAGTGCGTACTGCTTCTCCTGACGAGCAGCGAAATCTTCTTAATATCTACGCTAAGGCGGTTGGTAAATCAAGTCGGACACCCGATGTTGCTGATTTTGAAGCATACCAACATATTGTTGCAAATGAAAATTCTTCTCCGGATGATGTTGCTCTGATATATGGTAAGATTGTTGATGAGCTTGCCCATGCAAGAGGGCCTGGTCGTGGTTTTGGCGAATCGGGAAAGAAGGAAGATGAAATTTTAGCGGTACTTCACACCATTGCTGATAATGGTGTTACCTCATCGGAGACGCTGGGCGACATGTTGCAGATGAGTCGCATTCCTGATGCCTTGAAGGATGTTGTGCAAAGAGCACTTGTCGCCAAGACCGACTTGCGAACCGATGCGCAGCAGCATGATGATCGTGTTGCACATGAGGAGCAAAGTGCCTTGCAAGCCCTTGCTACTTTGATTCACAGCGCAGACCCTTCCGTTTTAGCAGATTTGGTTTCTAGACCCGCAAGAGGTAGTGCTGGTCAGGATTATGTCATGACTGAAGAACTTTTCAATCAGGTGCTGGATCGTGCCGTTGAGGCGGGAGCGGGAGGAGGATTTGCTGTGATTGAAGAAATGTCTAATAACTTTAAGGCAACCAATGCTAATCTGGAGCGGCTGTTTGATGAGGTTAAGAAAGATGTGGATCGTGTAGATGCTGGGCAGGCCGCATTTCTTGAGAGTGACATTGATAAGTTAGAATCTGTTTTTGAAAACCTTGCCAATAATATCTCTACTTCTGTTGAAGACCTGCAAGAACTCTCTCAGTACAGTGGCATTGCCACCTCTAATGCGAGTAAGATTTCCGCTGTTAATGTGGCTGCAGCTAAGATGCTTGCAAGGAAGCTTGGGCAGGCGCAGAGGCGCACTGAACAGAAATCTGGT
This sequence comes from Candidatus Kaiserbacteria bacterium, assembly GCA_026713605.1. Lineage (GTDB taxonomy): Bacteria > Patescibacteriota > Minisyncoccia > Phycocordibacterales > JABAAK01 > JAPPJI01. The sequence goes on along the minus strand of JAPOOC010000011.1, from coordinate 27,484 downwards.
AATCAAACACCATAGTTGATTTATACGCTATACTGTTAGTGTATGCGCTTTCAGGTTCCGCAAAATTTGGATGTGCCGGACACTATTTTTCTTGGGCTGGATTTTCGGCAGTTGATTTACCTCGGTGGTGCTGTGGGACTTTTGGTGTTTCTATTTTTGTTTACAAACATTTGGGTGACCTTGCTTGCTGGTGTCCCTGTTGCTCTTCTTGCGGGGCTCTTGTCATTTTTTTCATATAATAATCAAAAGTTCGTTACCATTTTTCAGTCGTTGATACGATTTTTTTCCCGGAAGAAGATGTATGTGTGGCGGCAGGGTGTTTCTGATGTGGCGGTGCAGCATACTGCGCAGAAAGGTGGCTCTACTGACGGGGAGTTTGTTTCTCCGGACTCTTCTTTGCAACGGCAGAAGGTTGATAAGGTGCGTGAAATGAGTTCCAATCTTGTTTTTTCTGATGATGAAGGTGATGCTTATGATGATCTTGATACTGTCCTATGACCGCAGATACCACTACACAGGCATTTGTTCCCTTACGAGATATCCAGAATGGTGTTATCACCCGAGATGATGGTGTTCTGTGTGCTGTGTTGTTGGTTTCGTCTGTTAATTTTAATTTGAAGTCCGCGGATGAGCGACAGGCAATTTTGTATCAGTTTCAATCCATTCTTAATTCACTTGAAGTTGGTATTCAGATATTGGTGCAGTCGCGACGACTCAATATTAAGCCGTATTTGCAGTATCTTGAAGAGGTGTATGAGAAGCAGACCATTGAGTTGTTGCGTTTGCAGACACGGGAGTATATTAATTTTATTACTGATTTTACCGAACGCAATGAGATTATGACAAAACAATTTTTTGTTGTTGTTTCGTATGCTCCTGGTTCGTCTGGTGGTGGCTTACCTTTTTTTGGCAAGAAAGAGCAGTTATCAGGGCAGAAGGTGGTTGAGGAACATGTTACCCAGTTGTTGCAGCGTGTTTCTTTTATTCAGAATAACATACGGGCACTTGGGTTGCGAGCGGTGCAGCTTGGCACTGAAGAGGTTACTGAGTTGCTGTATAAGACCTTTAACCCTGGCGATACGCAGACACCTCCCTCAACGCAATCTCAGTAGTATTTTTTTGCACACCTTGTTTTGTTTGCTGTATTATATAACCATATGGGTATTTTTGATGTGTTTGGTGGTAATCAGCAGAAGAGTCCTGATCCAGTTCGGTCTGTTACTGAAGATGACTTTATTCCTGAGAATATGTTCAGTCCGGCAACCATTGGCTTGCGTGATGTTATTGCGCCCTCAGCTATACAGATAACTTCACGACATATTTCTCTCGGCAGCAAGTTTGCACGATCTTTTGCTGTTGTGTCATATCCTCGGTTTTTGAATGAGGGGTGGTTTTCTCCTGTTATCAACTTAAGCAAGGAATTTGACATCGCCATCTTCGTGCATCCGATGGATTCAAAGGATGTGTTGCGGAAGTTTCGGCGAAAGGTTGCGCAGGTCGAGAGCCAGATCATTGAGCGGGAGAACAAGGGGATGGTGCGAGATCCGAAGCTTGACACTGCGCATCAAGATCTTGAGGAGTTGCGTATGCATATTCAGCAGGCGACTGAGCGGATGTTTGAGGTCGGCGTGTATATCACTATTTATGGTGAGACGATGGAGCAGATTGATGTGGTCGAGAAAGACATGCGGTCGTTGCTTGAAGGGAAGCTTATTTTTGTGAAGCCCACTGTTTTTCAGCAGGAGCAAGGGTTTCGGAGTACCAGTCCGTTTGGTACTGACATGCTTTCCATACATACGAAATTGAACTCCGAGCCACTGTCCAGTTTATTTCCATTTGTCTCGTTTGACTTGTCTGCTGAGAAGGGGATACTCTATGGTATTAATCAGCACAATGCATCTCTTATTTTATTTGACCGTTTTTCTTTGCCGAACTATAATTCGGTTACTTTTGCGACATCTGGTGCTGGGAAATCGTATGCCATGAAGCTTGAGGTTCTTCGGTCGCTCATGATTGGTGTTGATGTCATTGTGATAGACCCGGAGCGGGAGTTTGAGCGGCTTGCGCAGGCGACTGGTGGTCGCTATTTTAATGTTTCACTGAACTCTGACCATCATATCAACCCATTTGATTTACCGCCGGTCGGTGAAGGTGAGAACCCTTCTGATGTGTTGCGTAGTGCCATTATTAATCTTGTTGGTTTTTTTCGAGTACTGCTGGGTGATCTTTCGCAGGAAGAGGAGGGGATTATTGATCATGCTATTCGTGAGACCTATGCGCTGAAGGATGTTACTATGGAGGGCAATTTTGAAAACATTGATCCGCCTCTCATCTCTGACTTTGCCCTTGTGCTCGCTGGCGTGGAAGGCGGTGAAGGTCTTGCCGAGCGGTTGAGTCGGTACACGACCGGCTCGTGGGCAGGGTTTTTGAATCAGCCGACGAATATTGACATTAGTCGGCGGTTTGTCGTGTTCTCTATTCGAGATATGGAGGACGATTTGAAAACTGCTGCTATGTATATCATTACTCGGTTTATTTGGAATAATATCCGCAGGCAGTTGAAGAAGCGGTTGCTGGTAGTTGATGAGGCGTGGATTATGATGCAGTCAGGAGATACTGCTTCTTTTTTGTTTGGATTAGTGAAGCGGGGTCGGAAGTACTACCTTGGCGTTGGTACCATCACCCAAGATGTTGGAGATTTTTTGCGATCGGAGTACGGTAAACCGATACTGAATAACTCCTCTTTGGTGTTGCTGTTGCGACAATCGGCAACTTCCATTGACTTGGTTCAGGAGACCTTTAATCTTACCGATAGTGAAAAATATCTTCTTCTTGAATCCTCTGTTGGCGAAGGGCTTTTTATTGCTGGTCTGAAGCGGGTTGCTATAAAAATCATCGCTTCTTATACTGAGGACAAGATTATCACCACTGACCCATCTCAGTTGCTTAACCAGCAGCGTGTTTTGCAGCAGCAGCCCCTTGATTCGGTATGAGCATAGATAACACGGTAAAATCTTTCGGCGCTGCCTTTGCTTTTACCGGGATTGCATGGCTGTCTGATGTGATCAGCTCTGGTCTGGCTTCTCTGCAGATATCTATTTTCTCTACTCTTTTTGGGGGACCCCAGGCGTTGCTTACTGGTGCCGTTGCGCTTGCCCTCGCGGCTGTTGACTTTCTTCTTGGTTCTGATGCACTTGCCTATGTCGCAGGTGGCTTCACACTCCTTTTAAGCGTCCAGGCGCTTGTTTCCCTGCTTACCTTGTGTGTGTTTTATGCTATCGTGTGTGTTTCTCCGAAGGGTACCTATACTCTTTCTGACTGTTTGATTGCTGCTGGTGTTTTTTTACTTGAGGCAATGCCATTTCTCTCTATGTTTGTTTTTTGGGGAACTTTTGCTGCTTATCTGCGGAGGCGGGAGATTTCTGGTCTTGCTGGAAAACTTTCTTCCGCCGTCGGGTTGGATGCGGTTGGTGGTGTTGGTGGGGCGTTACAGAAGGTGCTTAAAAAATAGTTTTTGGCTGTGTTTGGTAATACCTACCTTTTCTTGTTGTTTTGGAGGATGTTGGCGATGTAGCTTTCCAGTTGGGCGGTGGTGAGGGATCCAACACTTTCAAAGAGGAGCTCGCCGCTACCTGATATGAATTGTATGTAGGGAGTTTCGTCAATATTGAGTTTACGAACATCTTGTATCGCCTGGAGTATATATGGAGCGATATCTTTTCCTTCTTTTCTACACTGCTCAACCTCGTTAAACGGGATGTTTAGTCGATCCATTATCATTTTGTAGCGGTCGTGTGGGTACGCATCCTCCATTACGCCGCCTATGAGAGATTCTTCTATGAACTTCCATGCAGCCAGTCGGGCTTGCTCACCTGCATGGAGTCGGATGCATTCAAGGGTCTGTGCTTTTTTAAGCGAGGTTTCGTTGATGTGGAATCCGTTTCTCCACACCCACGCCACTTTGCCAGAGATGCCCCAATCACTCTTGATGAGTGTTTTTGCTTGTGCGTGAAATTCTTTGCAGTAGGGGCACTCAAGGTCGCCGTACTCCACGATAAACAGGTCTGCCTCCGGATTGCCGAATAGCAGGTCAATGTTTGGATTTATTGGTCTGAAGTAGCGGTCTTCTCTTGTGTCTACCATTACCTGCACAGCATTGCTGTGCTGCACCATGAGGACGGTGCTGATGAGGAGCGCAACTGTGAGAATGGTTGCATCAACAATGATACCGTGCATTTTCTTCTTTTTCTCTCCCTGTGCCTCTTGCATATGGTAGTAGTATACCAAGATTAAAATAAACTGACAGAGGCGTCTTCAACTTTCTCTTCTTTTTTCCATCGGGAGGTGTCAATTGGTACGGTGTGTACCGAGCCGAGATCGTTGTACAACACCTCTTCGTTTTTTAGGGCGTAGTCAAAGATGTCTTTTGTGATGCGGACATCGTCAATGCAGTACTGTTTTACCTTCTCAACCTCTCCCTGCTTCCACCACGCAACTGCCTGTAGCCCATCGCCACTCTTCTTACTACCAAGTGTTCCCGCAGCGATCCAGTCAAGGCGAATTCGTCTGCCGAGTGATTGACGAACGCTTTCGAGCAGATCAACACTGTCGTACTCTTTGAGCAGATCCATCGGTGCGTACTTGTTTAGGAGGGGGGTGTCAAAGTGATTGTTATTAAACCCGATAAGGGTGTCAATATTGCGCATCATTTCCCAGAGTTCAGGCAGGGTTTCCTGTGTGTAGGCGGCGTAGGTGTTGTCGGGGTAGCTGTATACTGCGACGACGGCAAGTGTGAGGTCCTCCGGATTTCTTTTTTCGTTATTGAAAACATCGGAGGTCTCTATGTCAAAAACAAGTCCTTTCATAGTGTTGTATTAGTATACTCTATTGGTTAGTAATGTGTGCCACCACCTCTTCTATGGTGGTGAAGGTTTCGGTCTTCCTTTCGGCTAATACACGGACAACAAAAGAGCTGTCATGGAGACCGATGACATATTGTGCTTTTAGTTGCTCGTAGTATTTATAGGTGTCAGTTGTTTTTTTCTGCGGAATGACGCCGATGAATGATGTCGGCATGTGTTGCCGTAGTGCTGTTGCCGCACCAATTCCTTTTACCGTGCTTTGTTCGTCAGTTGTGTACAAGACCGCTACCGGTCCTGCTGCTGGCGTTTCGAGGTTGTATGCCTCAAGGCAGTCAAGGAGTACGACATCTCCCATGCCGAAGCCGATTGCTGGTAAGGGTTCGCCGCCGTAGGACTCAATGAGCGTGTTATAACGACCGCCACCAGCGACAGAGCGAGGTGCAATTTTTTGCTCTTTTGCGTAGATTTCAAATACGATTCCGGTGTAGTAGTCAAAGCCACGAATTATTTTTGGGTTGTATTCGGTAGAGATGGTGTCCGGAAGCAATTCTATAACCGTGCGGACCCGCTCGGGTGTTTCCCGCAGTGCGTCGTCCAGTGCAACTGTAGTTATGCCGTATGTAGATAATTGTTCGTCAAATTCTTTTTGGTTTATTTTTTCCCGCCCATCTAAGAGGCGCATGATGTCCCGCAATGTATTTTTCGTTGCCCCTAATTCAGTGAGTGTGCCTTCCAAGATTGCGCGATCATTCATTCGTACGATGAAGTCGTCTTTTTTGAATCCGATTTTTTCCAGTGCGGTGAAGGCAAGCGCTATGACTTCCGCATCTGCCCACGCCGTGTCGTTGCCGAAGAGGTCAACATTGAATTGTATGTGTTCTCGCGAGCGACCTTTTTGTGTGTTTTCATACCGGAAGACACTGCCAATAGAGAACACCTTAAAGGGTGTTTTGAACCCCCTTTTTTTCTGCAGATCAACGACCATGGTGCTGACCCCAGGGGTGATTTCCGGTCGTAGTAACACATCGCGTCCACCCCGATCGGTGAATCGGTAGGTTTGCTCGCGCATAATCTCTTCGCTGGTCTTGTCGGTGTATATGTCCGTGGATTCCAGCACCGATGTTTTGTACTGCTGAAAGCCATATGTCGTTGCTGCGTCAACCCATCCGTTGAGTACTTGCGTCAGTTTTTCGTGTTCGTGTGGGGGGAATACCCGCATCCCTTTCATATACGGGTAGGATACCATATACCCAGTTCGTCGCCACCTGTTTTCTCTTTTTGTCTGTGGTATACTTTTGCTATATGTTGCACGATACCTTGCGTAAAGATATGCAGATTGCAATGAAGGCGAAAGATGCGGTGCGTTTAGGGACTTTGCGGATGGCACTGACTGCGTGTACGAATGCGTTGGTTGCGCAGGGGAAGAAGCCGGACGAGAAATTGGAGGATGTTGCTGTGGTGGCAGTGGTGCGTCGGCTGATGAAGCAGCGAAAAGAGTCCGCTGAGCAGTATCGTGCTGCCGATCAAGAAGAACGAGCCGCGACGGAGGATGCAGAGCGGGTTGTGCTTGAGTCATACCTGCCACCGGAGCTTTCTGAGGAGGAGATCAGGGTCGTTGTGGGTAAGAAACAGCAGGAATTAGGGTTGACAGAGAAAAAGGACACTGGTGCCCTGATGAAAGCGGTGATGGCTGACCTTCAGGGGCAGGTGGATGGTGCGGTTGTGTCTGCCATTGTCGGTGAGGTTCTTGCTTGAACCCACACTGCTTATTTTTTGACACCCGCTTGCTTTGTGCAGTATACTGTTTCTATGAAAACGGCAAATAGAAAAATTGCTAAGAAGGATATTAGGTACGATACTCCTATTGGTCTTGTTGAGGTGGCGTATGGGTTTGAGACAGGTTTTCCGCCCAACACTAAGTTTGGTGATGTCGTTAAAAAGGTTTCCCCTGCGGCAGCAAAGGTGTTAAATCTTTGATGAGGTGCTGTATGGACAAATCTGATTTTGCATTTATTCGGGATGGTACTACAAGGGAAAATATTCAGAATGTTCGTGCTGACATTACTTTATTAATGGCGATGGTTCCACAGGTGAACCGGGATGTGCGGCATTGTTTAAGGAAAACAATTATTATTTACACCGCTTCAATTATTGAAGCGTTGTTGCTTTGGAAGGTTAAAAAGGAGTTTGGAACAGGAAAAATAACGCTGCCGGATGAGTGGAAGCAGCACATTCTTTACACCATTCCTCAACGAAGCGGTGAGGAGGAGAAGGAGGGGTGTAAGATAACGCTTACAAGGCATACAAAGGAGAGGAAAGATGCTGACAAGATGGATTTCAACAGGATGTTACGGCTTTGTCGGCATGCAAAGACATTGCCAGTGGATCTTTTGAGTAAGATGGACACGGTGAGGAATATGCGGAATACATTACATATTGGTGGACTTAAAACTGCCACAAAAATTTATTCGCAGAAAGATGTTGATTTTTCTCTTGAGACATTGGCAAAAGTTATGCGGTTAATTCGGTAATCTTTTTGTGGTGCGGTTGTGTCTGCCATTGTTGGCGAGGTTCTTGCTTGAATAAAGAGCCACCTGTCGGACTTGAACCGACGACCTACGCATTACAAGTGCGTTGCTCTACCAACTGAGCTAAGGTGGCGATACGAGTATATGGTACCACATAGCGGGTACTCAGGTGTACACCGGAGCGCAGCAGCCCACACATTGCTGTGATAAAGTGTTTTGCCTTGCTGTCTTGGGCTACCCAGCTTCGTTGGTGTGATACACTACTTCTATATGAAAATAGTGTTTGTCGGGGGTGGTACGGGAGGACATTTTTATCCGCTGATTGCGGTGGCTGAGGAGATTGAGCGGTATGCACGGGAGCATCAGTTGGTACAGCCGAAAAAGTACTATCTTGGTCCGAAACACTATGATGAAAAGGCACTGTATGATGCGGGTGTTAAGTTTGTATACTGTCCGGCGGGGAAGTTGCGTCGGACGAAGGATATTGTATCCCGTATTAAAAATTTTTTCTCCCTTTTCTCTATCTTTTTTGGCGCGTTGAAGGCGGTGTTTACTCTCTTTGTGATTTTTCCGGATGTGGTGTTTAGCAAAGGAGGGTATACCAGTTTTCCCGTGTTATTTGCAGCGCGATTGTTGCGTGTTCCTGTGGTGATACATGATTCTGATTCTACGCTCGGGCGGGTATCGCGATGGTCTGCGTCGTTTGCGATGCATATAGCGATTTCGTATCCTGAGGCGGAAAACGACCTCACCGAAAAACAGCAGGAGAAAGCCGCGCTTATTGGTATACCACTTCGTCGGCAGTTGCGCTACAATCCGAATCCTGAAGCGTACACCTTACTGAAACTTGATCCAGATATCAAGACAGTTGCGGTACTCGGTGGCTCAAGCGGTGCTGAGTTTCTGAATGAGAATGTGCTTGATGCGCTGCCTATTATGCTGCAAAAGTACCAGGTGGTGCACCAGGTTGGGAAGAAGTTATTTGATGATGTTAAGAAGGAATCCGAGAGCTTTTTGCGTACCCTTTCGGATTTGTATGCCTATCACCCCTTCCCGTTTTTGAATGCGTACTATATGCGGGCACTGTACAGTGTTGCGGATGTGATTATTACTCGGGCAGGGTCTGGTACGCTGTATGAAATTGCGGAATGGGGTGTGCCGGCAATCGTTGTGCCGATACGGGAGGAAGTGTCGCATGATCAGAAAAGGAATGCCTATGCCTATGCGCGGTCTGCCGGCGGTATTGTGGTGGAGGAGCAGAATCTATCGCCGCACTTATTAGTGTCGCAAGTTGATACTATTTTGAGAGATGAAAAGATGAGTAGTGCTATGCGTCAAAAAGCAAAGGCATTTTCATCGCCGAAAGCGTCAGAGAAGGTGGCAAAATTACTCGTGGATATACTAAAATCACATGAAACATACTCGTCATAATGATACCTCCGCGCACATGCCGGTAACGCGTATTGCACCGAGTCCCACCGGTACACTCCATATTGGTACTGCTCGGGCAGCATTGTTTAACTATCTTTTTGCTCGTTGCCATGGTGGAAAATTTATCCTGCGATTTGAGGATACTGATCGGGAACGGAGTGAAAAACTATACGAGGAAGATATCCTTACTGCGTTGCAGTGGCTCTCACTTACCCCGGATATAGTTGTGCGGCAGTCAGATCGCAAGGCGGTGTACCAGCGGCATATACAGCGGTTGTTGACAGCGGGCAAGGCATACTTGTCAAAAGAGCCGTCAAAGAAAGATCCGGCGCAGGAGGTGGAGGTTGTGCGATTTAGGAATACTTCGCCGGTTATTTCGTTTACTGATACCGTGCGGGGGGCTATTACCGTGGATATTGGTGATTTAGGTGATTTTGTGCTAGCGCGCTCAGTCGATGACCCGCTGTATCATCTCGCTGCGGTGGTTGATGATATGGAGATGGGAGTTACCCATATTTTGCGAGGTGATGACCACATTATCAACACGCCACGGCAAATTGCGTTGCTTGAGGCATTGGGTGGCACTCGACCGTCATACACCCATTTGCCACTTATTCATTCGCCGAGTGGTGGTAAGTTATCAAAGCGGAAGGATGCAACCGCAGTAACTGCGTTTCGTGATCTTGGGTATTTGCCAGAAGCGATTGTGAACGCTATTGCGCTTATGGGGTGGAGTCCGAAGCGGGATGATGAGGTTTTTTCATTGGAGGAATTGGTTGCCACTTTTTCTTTGTCGGGGATACAGAAGAAAGAGGCAGTGTTTAATGAAAAGAAATTGCTGTGGTTTCAAAAACAGCATCTCCAGCGACTGTCGGAGTACCGCCTTCGCAAGGAGGTGCTTCCTTCGTTGGTGGAGCGCTTTCCTGTGCGGTCACGATTGCAGCCCCGTTCTGTGAAAACAGTCCTGCATGCGGTGCGGGAGAAAGGTGCACCCCTTGCAGAAGAGCGACTGCTTATTGCGGGAGGAGTGTATGATTTTTACTTTACTGAGCCAACCTATGCCACACAGTTGCTGCTGCCGCCGAAGAGCGACATGTCGCCAAAGGACTTGCCATCAGCAGTGCTTTCAGGGCTGTGGAAAACCTATGCGCTGTTGCGACAAATGAGTGCTTATACCGGTTGGGATGAGGGGCATATACAGCAACAGGTGTGGAGTCATGCAGAGCAGCAGGGGAAATCGTTGATTTTGTGGCCGTTGCGGGTCGCGTTGTCTGGGCAGGATAAGAGTCCGGGGCCGTTTCTTATTGCGCAGGCGATTGGTAAACGACAGACGATGCGACGGATACAACGGGCGTGTGCGCTGTTGGAGGGTATACTATAGTAACCATGGAAATAGGGTATGGAAGATATGTTGCTTGTGTGCTTGTCTGCTCAGGACTGTTTTTTGTTCTTGGTGTTGTGTTGCCGATGGATACCTATAGTGACAGTGCGACGATCACCTCAACGACGCCGGTTTCTGGTTCGTATGTTCCGCTGGGTAGTAGTTCGTCGGATGAGGGAGATGTTGTTCTGTTGCGTGAGAATTCAGAGATTGCAAGTTTGCGCAGTCAGATAGGGGATAGAGAGACCCGTATTCGTGCCACTGAAGAGGAAATTCGGAGTATTAATGCGCAGCTTGGTGAGATTTATAAGAAGAAAGATTCACTGGAGGGCAAGTTGCATGGACTCACGCTCACTCAGCGCCGTAATGAGGCGCAAATACGCAAAGCCGAGGATGGTATTCAGCAAGGGCAGTTGAAGCTCAAGACATTGGATACCTCTATTGTTGACAATGCGGAGAATCTTGAGGTGTTGTACAGTGTGTTGCGGCGGAATTTTCAGCAGGCGAATGAGTTTGAGTTGCACGGAAAAACACTGATCCTACTCCACACCTCTTTTTCTGATGTGTTGCAACGGGTGGAGGAGATTGAGCGGTACTCAAAAGCCCTGCACACCCATCTTCGGTTTTTGGAGGAGGAAACAGTGGAATTGGAGCAGAATAAAAAAGGTGTTGTTGCAGAACGATTGACCTTGGAGCGACAGCAAAAAGAGTTGGAGGATAGAAAAAAGATTTATGAATTCTCTATTAAGCAGCAGGAGCAGTTGGTGAAACAGACGCGCAATGATGAGGCGGTATACCAGAGATTGTTGCAGGGAAAACAGGAAGAGCGGTTGAAATTGCAGCAGGATATTTATGAGTATGAGTCGCGTATAGAGTACCTGCGTGATCCGCGGTTGGTTCCTGGGCCGAAGAAGGGTTTGCTTCGCATGCCATTTACTATTAAAGCGCCGTTGACGCAGCGGTTTGGTGAGACCGCATTTGCTCGGGCAAATGCGTTGCGGTATGGGAGACCGTTTCACGATGGTATGGATTTTGGGTTGCCAACTGGTACGCAGATTTTTTCTAGTGCTGATGGCGTTGTTATTGGTACTGGCAACACAGATCTTGTGCCGAGTTGTTACTCTTGGGGGAAGTGGGTTGTGGTTAAGCACGGGTTTGGATTGTCAACCTTGTATGCACACCTGTCGCTTGTTAAGGTGCGGCTTGGACAGAAAGTGAAGGCCGGCGAGTTGCTTGGGTATAGTGGTAATACTGGTTTTAGCACCGGACCACATCTCCACTTTGGTGTATATGATTCAAGTGGTTTGCGCATTGTTTCGTATGAGCAGGTGTCACGCAATTCGCGATGTCGCGGGTTGATTGTGCCAGTTGCTGCGCAGGAGGCAAAGTTGGATCCGTCGAAGTACCTCCCGTTGTAATCTGTTTGTTTTTAGGTTATGCACACCGTGTGTTTTGATGGTATTTTTCCATAGGATACTATCTTTATGGGATTAATACTTAATGTTATATAGCACTATGAATTTTATATCTAATACCAAATCATATTTTTACTCTGTTGGTGTTGCCGTCATGCTTTTTGTATCTGGCTTGGTAGGTGGCGTATCAGCACAAAGCGCTTTTAATCAAGGGAGCGACGACCTTGCGTTTGCTGTTGGGAGTGTCGGTAAAGGAGCTGAAACTTTCGCCAACTTAGTGAGTTTGGCGACCACCATTGCAGTTTCTTTGGCGTTTCTTTTCTTCTTTTATAACCTGTATAAGTTTATTAAAGCCGGTGCCCCTGAGGATAAGAGTAAGGCACAGGGTCAGATGATCTGGTCGCTTGTGGCGATTATCATCATTGTTTCTTTGTGGGGTATTATCGGCTTTGTTCGCTCAGTTTTGGGGATAGGTGTTGGCGAGGCGAATGATGTTGAGGTTCCTGGAACTGTTCTGAATAAATCACGGGTTAATCCGTAAGGTTTTGTTGGTTGTATGTAGGGTGAGCGGTGTTGGTTTTCCACCTTTGTTCTAGTTTGCCAGTAATCACTCTCTGTAAAGCAGTGAGGTGGTGTGGTTGTTGCATCACCTCATCATCATGGTGTGGGTTTAGTGTTGTTTTGCATGGTAAGGGTTTTGTGAATAGTCACCTTTGCTATCTTTTTCGCTCTTCAATTTCGTAGGTGATCACTGCTGTTTTCTGTATTTTCTGCTCACCCTCTTGTATTGGTACCATTTTTACTTGTGGTGCTTCGTCAACTGCGATGGCTGACTCTACTCTTCGGTATGGGGTGGGATTGCTTTCGTAGGTATTGACCCGGGTTATTTTTTTCAGTTTGAAGCCGGATTGGTGTGCGACTTTGCGTGCTCGTATCTTTGCGTCATGGAGTGCTCTGATTGTTGCGATGTCTTCCGCATACTTTTTGTCTTTGTCACATGCGGTAAATATTGGCCCGGTCATTCTTTCTGGATTTAGGTTGGTTAATGCGGTGAGTATTGTGCTGATGTTTTCAAGGTCTCTGATCATTATCGTTGTGGTGTGGGAAACGCGGTAGCCGATATGTTTTGGGGCTCTGCTTGTGGCAAGGGGGTGTGTTTCGGGTGTCGGATATTCATATTCGGGGAAGATGGTGTAACCAGTTGTTTGTATATCGGCATTAGCGATGTTGTGTTGTTCCAGTATTGCATAGGCATCTTGTGCTTGTGCGGCAACCGTGTTGCGTGCCGCTGAAATATCTTGCTGTACTTCAGAGAATGCAATGGTAACTTCTGCGACATTGTTTGTGACGAGATACTCACCGGTGCCAGTGAATGTTATCTCTGCCCGTGTTTGCGTGGTGTTCAGATAGGTGTGGATTCCCCATACTCCTGTCAAAAGGAACAGAGCCAGTGCCACCCATACGCCCATACGGATTGCAATTTGCATTGCTTCGCATGGTGTTGCTACTGCACTTGTTTTTGTGTTGCGTTTTGTGCTACTTTTTTTTGTTATGACCATATAGTTTTACTATATACTACTTTCTGCTGTATACGCCCATACAAGATGCTTCCTTTAGGATGTGCCTCTTCATTGCCTTGGTGAGCTGTTCTGTGTTTGGTGGTTTTTTGAACTCAAGCTCGCTGTCTAATGCGTACAGTTTGAAGTAGTATCGGTGTGGCCTGTCTCCGCGTGGTGGACATGGGCCGCCGTACCTTTCTTTGCCCCAACTGTTTACACCGCTCTGGAAGGTGTCTATGTTTTTTGCGTGTATTTCTTTTGTTTCCGCTGGGATGTTGTATAGCACGCAGTGATCCCACACGCCGCCTCCTGTTGCGTCGGGATCGTCTATGATGAGTGCCAGCGCTCTTGTTTTTGGTGGGATATCTCTTATCTGTATCGTCGGTACTCGGTCACTTCCGTCGCAGGTGTGCACCCTTGGTATATCTTTTTCGTTTCTGAATTCTTGTGTCTTGATTTCCATATAGCAGTAGTATAGTATACTTTTCTCTGAAAAAGCATGCTTTGGCTTTCTGTGTATTTCCTCTTGTGTGCCTTTGCTGGTGTGGTATAGTGGTTATTGTTTGACTGCATGAAACACGACATGGACATGGAAATCCCAAAAACTACACACCTCGGCAAGATCGTGGCGACCCTTGGTCCCGCATCTGAATCCAAGGAGCGCATTGCGGCACTTGTTGAGGCCGGTGCGGATGTGTTTCGTCTCAACTTCAGCCATGACCCTCATCCAGAACAGGGGCAACGGATTGCTCATGTGCGGGAGTGTGAGCAGGAAATCGGTAAGTCGATTGGTATTATTGCTGATTTGCAAGGTCCGAAGTTGCGCACCGGTTCGTTTGCTGGTGATGAAGAAGATGCAGGAGTTGTGTTGGAGGCAGAGTCACCGTTTGTGTTTCATCTGAACGAGTATCCTGGAGATGAGCGAGGGGTTTCTCTTATGCATCCTGAGATTTTTCAAGCGGCAGAAGTTGGTATGGCTATTTTAGTTAATGATGGGCGATTGCAGTTTCAGGTTACTGCTGTTACCCCTGAGACGCTGGAGACGACTGTGGTTACTGGTGGCAGGTTAAAACGAAAAAAAGGGGTGAATATACCGAGGTTGTCGTTACCGATTGCTGCGATTACTGAGAAGGATAAAAAGGATATGCAGTTTGCACTTTCGCAGGGGGTTGATTGGGTAGCGCTTTCGTTTGTGCAGCGACCTGAGGATGTGCGGCAGGCGCGGGAGATGGTCGGTGACAGTGCTGGCATTATTTCCAAGATTGAAAAGCCCTCAGCGGTTGAGCATATTGAGGAGATTATTGAGGAGTCAGATGCGATTATGGTAGCGCGCGGTGATTTGGGTGTTGAAATACCGCCAGAAGAAGTGCCGTATGTCCAGAAGCGGATTATCAAGTTGTGTCGACAGGCCGGAAAGCCGATGATCGTTGCGACCCATATGTTGGACTCGATGATTGACTCACCCTTTCCGACTCGTGCGGAGGTGTCGGATGTGGCGAATGCCGTGTATGATGGCTCTGATGCAGTGATGCTTTCTGCGGAAACCACAATTGGTGATTATCCTGCTGAATCTGTTGCTATGATGCGACGAATCGTGCGACGGGTTGTTACTGATTCTGAATTCTTTACTGCGGAGAAGCAGATTGATTTTGCTGCGTTTCACTGTGCTGCCACTCCTGCTGTCGCTGCTGTGCAGAAGGTTGTTCAAGATCAAAAACCTGCTGTGGTTGTTGCTGTTGTTTCTTCTTTTGATTCTGCTGTGTGCTATGCGCGAGAGCGACATCGGTGTCCCTTGGTCGCTGTTACTGCTGATCAACAGCTTGCGCGACGACTTGCGTTGGTTTGGGGTGTGCTCCCTCTCTATGTACAGGACATTGCCTCTGTGCAAGGTGACCAACAAGCCCTCACCTCTCTTGTGCGTGCTGTTGGGATAGATGACACCGCCGTGCGTGTTGCTGTGTTGGCATAAGGAGAAGGTGGTTGGTTTGTAGTATTTACACAGGGTACACCGTGTTTCTGTATTCCGACTGTATACTGGGAGCAGTGGGTAATTTGTATTATGCTTCCTGATTTTTCAAAAAATTTTGTAAGCCAGGCATCACCTCACGCTACCTCTGAGAAGGGTGTTGCACAGCAGGAGAAGGTGACACCGCCAGTGTCCCCCACTAAACAGGTGGATGTGCGCTATATCTTGGCAGTATTGGTGCTTGTCCTTTCTATCATCGGTATTGGAGCTCTTTTTGGTCTTAATGCTTACTTGGATCGGGAGATTGTTGTCATTGAAGAGAATATTGGGGTGTTGGAGGAAACCATCAAGGTGCATGACATTCGTAATCTTGCAACTTTTGATAAGCAGTCAAGGACGCTAAAGAATCTTGCTGTTTCCCGTGGCGGATACTCACTCTTGCTCGCCGAGGTGTCACAGCTGGTTATACCCGGAGTGCACTATAGTTCTGTTTCTATAACCTCAGTGAATGATAGCTATACGGTGACTGTCAAGGGTGTCGCTGATTCATTGGTGCAGTATCACCAGCAAATACAGCACATTGAAGCGACTGAGGGTCTGTTGGCAGATGGTAGCTTTGATGGGTATTCATTGCAGCATAATGAGAGTGGCGGTGTTACAGTGCTGTTTACCGTGAGTTTTGTTGTTACCGAGGCAGAAGTTGCCGAGGTGCTTACTCGTTTATCGTAGTGCTTTATGAAGAATAGTTTTTTATTTTCAGTTATCTTTGTTATCATCGCTGCTGGTCTGTATTCGCAGATCATGTATCCGTGGATTACCAATGCCTTGACTAAGTATCAACAGATTGAGGATTTGCGTTCGGTGTTTGCGCAAGGTCAGGATTTGCAGGTAAGGCGTGATGCACTTCGGTCTGAGTTGAATGCCGTCCCGGCTTCGCAGCAGGATTTGGTAAGAAATGCAATTCCTGAGTATTCGCCCGGTAATATTGTTTTGTTTCTGTTGGCATTGGATGCGCTGATGAAAGAAAAGAGTGGCTTGCCGCTTGACACTAAGTATGTCGTCGGTACAGAGCAAGAAGATGGTGCTGGGGCCGTGCTGTTGCCCGTTTCGTTTACTTTTGGAGAAATTTCGTATGATTCGTTGCGGCGATTTATGCAGAATTTACAGCGGTGGGAGCGTGGGGTGCGTATTCGGTCGGTGCAGGTTGGGTTGCCTGTTGACGAGGATTTGGCAGAGCGAGGTTTTGTTCGGGCGACGATTGCTGGTGAAGCACTGTTTTCCTCTTCGTCTGACACTTTATAATATTTTCATACTCTTATGACCTCGCAAAAGATAAAATCTGTATTTATTTTTATCGTTCTGGTAGGTGTGCTGTTTTATTTCGGTCACTTGTTTGCCCGGGAATCGCAGGCGACCTCCCCGGTGGATGACCTGTCCTCACGGTTCCTTGCTGTTGTCGCTGTTTTGGACAGTATTCAGTTTGACTTTGCTTTTTTAAATTCGCTTGGTAGCTCGGCTGTTCGGACTGATGTGTACATTCAGCCATTGTCATCTTCTGGTGTCGGGCGAGATAATCCGTTTATGCGATCTGGTCCGTCCACACCTTTCCGTGGTTCGCAGGAGGTGCCGACTGGTGTTGAGGGACTTGTTGATCCTGGTGCTACGCCTGAGGGCGGCACTACACCGTCTCTGTCGCCCACCCCGCAGCAGACGGTGGGTGCTGTGTCGCCCGCATCCTCTCCTCCTGTGCAGCAGGAAGATCAGTTGACATCACCGGATATCCTTTTCCAGACACCGCAGGAAAATCAGTCGACATCACCGGAGACCTCTGTTCCAGCATCGCAGGATGACCAGTCAACATCACCACCCACTCCTTCTTCAGCGACTTTAACGCGTTGATTGTCGTTGTCGTGCCATTTTATCCATACTATGCCTGCAACAAAAGAAAAAGAATCTCAGCAAAAAAAATCTGTACCAGATGCTTCGGAAACCCTGAAGGAGGCGACTGTTGCGCAGAAAGATGCCAGTTCAGTGCCTGTGGTTACTTCGAGTTATCGTATTCCCGGCAAGTTGTTTCGGTTTATTCCCCGGGATTCTGCCGAATTGTACAAAATTATTCCTTTGAAGTTGGAAGGCGCCACCCTGTATGTTGGCGCAGTTGATCCGAGTAATCTTGATGCGCGTGATGCGCTGAACTTTATTACCACTGGTCAAGATTTGCAATATCAAGTACAAAAAATTGAGGAAGACCTTTTTCAGATATTGCTCGGGCAGTATGACAATGCTGACCTCAACATGGAAGAGACCTTGGAACAGTTGGTTGAAGAGGGTGAAGAGAATGTGTTGCTTGATCTTGGTGATGAAGACGCTGATTCGAATGATACCACTATTCAAGAAGAGGCGCCCGTTATCAAATTGGTTAGCACTATTTTAGCGCAGGCAGTTGCTAAGGGGGTTTCTGATGTTCATGTTGAACCGGGTGAAAAGATAGCGGTGGTGCGGTATCGGTTGGATGGTATTTTGCAGGATCAGATGCAATTTTCAAAAAAAATACTTGATTCTTTTGTCGCTCGAATTAAAATTTTGGCTAGTTTGCGTATTGATGAGCGACGGAGACCGCAGGATGGACGATTTTCCAGTCGTATCAAGGATAACCGTGTTGATTTTCGTGTTGCTGTTTTTCCGACGGTGAGTGGTGAAAAGGTTATTCTTCGTGTTCTTGATAAAGAGAAAGGGTTGCGTGATTTGGCGTCAGTTGGCTTGGAGGGGGATGCCTATCAGAGTATCCTTCGGGCTGTCAAGCGACCATACGGACTTGTGCTTGCAACTGGTCCAACTGGTGCTGGTAAGACAACTACCCTGTATGCCATTTTAAGCATGATGGATCGTGTTAACCAGAGTATTGTTTCATTGGAGGATCCGGTTGAGTACCGTCTTGAAGGGGTTAATCAGTCAAGCATTCGTCCTGAGATTGGGTATACTTTTGCGACGGGGCTACGATCAGTATTGCGTGCTGACCCAGACCAGATATTTGTGGGTGAGATTCGTGACAAGGAGACGGCGAGTTTGGCGGTGCAGGCAGCGCTGACTGGTCATCTTGTCTACTCAACGCTACACACAAATAGTGCTATCGGTGCCGTGTCGCGGTTGCTTAATTTTGGTGTTGACCCATTTTTACTTGCGCCGATTTTGTCGTTGGTTATCGGTCAGCGGATGGTTCGTCGGCTTGACGGGGCAGGGAAGGAGATGCCTGTTAATGCGGGTATGAAAACACATTTGGAAAAACAATTTGCTGATTTGCCGCAGCGGTATCGGAGTCAAATTCCCGACTTCACCTCTTTTCGTGAGCCAGTGCCGAGCGAGGAGAACCCTTCTGGTATGCGGGGGAGAGTTGGTGTGTTTGAGGTGTTTGAGGTTGACGCAGCGATTCGTTCAATTATTTTTAATAACCCTTCGGAGGCAACGCTCCATGAGGCGGCTCGGAAAAACGGTTTTATGACTATGGGGGAGGATGCCTTGATCAAAGGTTTGAAGGGTATTATTCCATTTTCTGAGGCAATGAAAGTTGGCAATGAAGGGGTGCTTACTGATGGGGGTGAGGAGGAGCAGGCGCCACAGTAGTTCGTTCTGTTCGGTATACTGTCTATACCATGGATGCTTCTACCCTTGCAGATCGAAAAGTGCGGGTTCGGAAATTGATTCGCAAACTAAAAACAGTATTTCCTGATGCGAAGCTCGCGTTGCGACATAGGACGCATTGGCAGTTGATGGTGGCGGTACAGTTGTCGGCGCAATCAACAGACAAGAAGGTGAATGAAATTGTGCCAGAGCTGTTTAAAAGATATAAGACCGTGCAGGATTTTGCTGAAGCGGACTTGCCAGCATTGCAGGAGGCGATCAGTTCGGTGCTGTATTACAAAAATAAGGGGAAGAATATTAAGGCAGCAGCGCAGAAGGTGGTTGCTGATTTTCGTGGTCGTCTGCCGCGTACGATGGAGGAGATGTTGACCCTGCCGGGGGTAGCGCGGAAGACGGCGAATGTCGTACTCGGCACCTTATTTCAGGTGTATGACGGTATTGTCGTTGATACCCATATGATACGCTTTGCCCGCCGCTTTGCCTTGTCTGATTTTAAAGACGCGGTGCGAATAGAGCGGGATTTAATGGCAATTGTGCCAAAGAAGGATTGGTATCAATTTTCCTATTTGGTGGTTGATTATGGGCGACTATACGGCAATCCTCGGGGTAAAAGCGTGTTGCATCAGCAAGATCCCTTGCTGCGACTTTATCCGCCGGCAAAAAACTATTGGCCTTCTTCGTAGACCCCTTCCTTTGTCCATGTCCCTATTCCGGTTCGCTTAATGTGTGTTGTAACGGTTGGGTAGCCGATTCGATTGCCGATCTCGTGGACGATGGCGCGGATGTAGGTGCCGGCGGTTGCGGTGATGGTGGCTGCATAGTTTTGTATTGTGTTATCGGGAAGCGCTTGCCATTGGCGTAGTATTTCTCCTTGTCGGAAATCGCCGGTTACTTTTCGTATGTTTGCGGTGATTTCTTTTTTAAGGTTGCTTGTGGTTGTGGTTTGTATTTTGGTGAGCGTGTGTTCTGTTACTTGTATCGTTTTAGCTGGGATGGTGATGGTGTGCAAGGTATTTTCACGAGCGTACTGAAAGAGCGGTTTGCCGTTGACGGTCTTTGAGGAGTACGGTGGGTAGGGAAGGGTGTGTGTGCCAATGCCAGCGTTGATGATTTGGTGCACTTTTTTGTCAAGAGGTTTTTGGGGATACCGGATGTCGGTTATTTTTCCTAAACAATCGTACGAGTCGGTGCTGATGCCGACAGCGAATGCGTACTCGTAGGTTTTGGTGAGGTTGTGATACCGCTTTGCCTGTTTGCATTCTTCGTTCTCCAGAATTAACAGTAGGCCCTCTGCTATGGGGTCTAATCGTCCGGCGTAGGTGTACGAATTGGTCGTGGTGTCAAATAGTCGTTGTATACACTGTAGCGGTGTTTCACCAATATGTTTATAGACGATATGCATTGCTTTAGTTATACACCACACCAAGGTTTGTACACACATATACACAGGTTGTGTTATCTGTATTTTTTTATGGTATGCTACTGGTAATAGGGCCCTTTTGAATTGACAGGACGTCACCCTAGGAGCAAAAGCCGCTGAACTTTTCAGCGGCTTTTGTGTTCCTTTCGTTTTCTGCCTTGTCATCCCAAACGGGTGGCTGGCTTCAAACGCTATTTAAAAATTATATGGATGGTGTTCTGTGTGCTGTATAGTGGGGATGTGGTGGGATTGCCGGGTCGTCTAACGGTAGGACGCTTGGTTCTGGCCCAAGTAATCTAGGTTCGAGTCCTAGCCCGGCAGCTTCGTTATATATTTTGGCGTATACCATTGATGGATTATATCGGATTGCCCATCCTCCTGTTTTTTGGCATGCTATAGTGTTCGTAACCCTTGTATGGGGTGAATTTGCACAGAGGTTGCTTTTTTCGGGTGAGGGTGGCATATTGGTAAGTAAGGAGGTATTGTCATGACTACCGAAGCGATCGGTCTTACCATTCTTTTTACATCACTTAGTGTTCTGCATTTCTTCCTTTTCCTGTGGGATAGGCGGAAGAGGGATATTCAGAACAGAAAAGATTATCTGCGGGCCCGATTTGGTCTGGGTCCCCGATAGTTTTTAGATGACTTTTAGAGATTTTTAGTTTTATTGGGCGCGGTCTTGTACCGCGCCTTTTTTGTGCCTTGTTAGCAATTGTATTTACGCATGACACACTATCATGCAGCTACCTTATTTGTGCCTTTATGGGCGTGGTGACTTGCTCTATTGTTTGACGGTAGGTGGGGTGTGATGAAACGAATGGATTGTTTTGTCAACTTCGGTTTTGCGAGGATTTTGTGGTACATTGTGTTTGTGTAATTCTTTTCTGGCGGTGGGGGTTACAGATAGGGAATAATGTGATGCGTGATTTGGAAGGTGTGTATCTTTCTGTGGGAATTTTATGTATGAATAAGAAAAAACAAAACAAAAGTATTTTTGACAACGACATTTTCCGTAATGCCTATCCTGTGACTAAAACTTTGCGGTTTGAGTTGCTCGGTCCTGGTGTCTGGGATGAAAGGCAGCGGAAAATGATATTTGATCGTGAGGAGAATGAGGGTTTATTTGCAGAAAAGAGGGAGGAGTTCAGAGACGGATTATTGAAGAATGATCGAGAAAGGTTTAATGATGTAAAAAAAGTAAAACATCTATTAAATATATTGCACGAAGATTTTATTAATAGATGTCTCCGTACTTTGCGGATTTATGATGATGACCTTGGTCGTCTCTATAAGAAGTGGTGTGAGTACAGAAAGCAAAAAGGTAGAAAGGGTCCTGAACAGGGCGATGCTGATGATGGTTTGCAAAAAGCGAGAAATGCTTTGGGTGAGGAGAAAGGTAGAATTAGAAAGATTGTTGTTAAGGAGTTTGAAAAGGAGAGGCGGTTTTACAAGAACGGTTATACAGAATTACTTAAAGAAGGCGTGCTGAGTATTTTAAAAAGCCGAAGTGACTTAATCAAAAAAGAGGAAAAAGGGTCAGTTGAAAACATGGAGGGATTTTTTGGTGGTATTAGTGATTTTACTAAAAACCGTGAAAACTATTATTCTAGTGACGAAAAATCAACAGCCGTTGCTCACAGAATCATTGACAGGAATTTGGTGGACATATTTTTTCCAAATGTTGAGAGGTTTGAGGAAGATGAGGATAGATATAAGGAATTATTAACGAAACAGGAGTTGAAAGTTTTTGAACTCAAAAATTACAATAAATATTTTTTACAGGAAGGTATAGAGGAGTATAATAATTTACTTGGCGGCAGTTCCTCTGGGGGAAAAGGAATAAACCAAAAAGTGAAGGAGTACAATGATGGGTTAAAAGAGAAAAAAAATAAAGAGGAGAGTTCCGGTGATAAAAAGGAAGAAAAATTGAGTACTTTTAAGCAGTTACAAAAGCAGATTGGTAGTACGCAGAATAAACAAGAAAGCACAGACAGATCGCCTATAGAGGGTGATGATGATTTGGTGGGGCGAGTAAAAGATTTCTTAAAAATAAAAGACAGATACATCAAAGAGTCAGAAAAAATTGCAAGTTTGATTTTTAGTAAGGTGAAGGATGAAGATGAATCTTTACTATTCTCAAAGACAAAAGCAATTGCATTGGCAAAGGAATTATTTGGCGATAAGAATTACTGGTTTCTTCGCGCTGCATTTTCTGATGCAGATGTAATTTCTATTGTTGAGTTGAAAAGACGGATTGAAGAGAGGCCGGAGAAGGACACCCTTTCAGTTTTGGGGAATAAAGATGTGCTTAGTTTTTTTATGACTCTAAAGAAAAAATATGATAATCTTATCCAAAAAGAAAAGAAGCAAAAGGAAAAACTTGAAAAGAATATGAAGATGCTTGAGGAATGTTTGAGAAGGAAAAAGCAGATACCTAAAGACAAGCGAGTAGCAATCGTAAATTCAGTTCAAGAATACTTTGACACTATAAACGCAATAGATAGATTAATCAGATTATTTTCTGTCCCGCAGGAGAAAATTGACAGAGAAGTGCAAGATGGTGAGTTTTACGGCAACCTTGAGGATTTTTTGAATTTCAAACCAAGCGAAGAGTTGGATATTTTGAGGAACTATTTAACAAAGAATTATTTGAGTGATGCTGATAAGATTCGTTTATTTTTTGACAGGGGTGATTTGTTAAAACGGCAAAGTAGTTCTAACGCTGGTTATTTCAGAGACAAAGAGGGTGATGTGTTTGTCGGCGTGTTTGAGAAAGGTGTTACTGTAGAAAGATATGAGGAGGACAACAAGAGATTTAAAAGTAAAGATTTTATATCAGGAGAGTACTCCTATTTTTCTGTGAAACAACTACCACGCAAAACCCTGGATGCGAGTTTCAAAAATGATTTTCAAGTTAAATATGTGGAGATGAAAGGGCGAAACGAGATGAAGGCAGTGAGGTCTTTGCAACAACATATTAAAGGAAGTTATCTCAAAAAATACCCTAGTTTCAAAGGTGTTGTGGAAAAAACATATAGTGATGAGAAAGAATTTAGCGAAGATCTTGATAAAGCACTTAAAGATATTTTGCGTTTTGAGTTTCTACCACTTCACAATGACTTTGGGCGAGATGGAAAGGTTCATCTGTTTAAAATTCATTCAAGTGGTCTGAAAAAACAAAAGAATTTGCACTCAATTTATTTCAACGCAGTATTTTCGGAAGATAATTTGAACAATCCATACATTAAGCAGTCCGCAAATGGAATGATATTTTTTAGGGATCCGATAGATGAGAGTTTGCGACAGTTCGGAACAGTAAAGAATTCGAGGGGGGAGGATGTTAAGGATAAAGAAGGCAGAAAGATAAAAGAGCATAAGAGGTATAGGGAGGAAAAGATATTTTTACATTTTCCGATTGAGATAAACACGAAGGCAGAAAACCGAAATGGTGTGTCTTTCGCAATGAACACAATGAACGGCTTTCTCAAAGAGAATAATAAAAACATAGGTGTTATTGGCATTGATAGAGGGGAGCGGAATTTATTGTATTATTACTTGCTTAATCGGGAAGGAGTAATGATTGATTGTGGAAAAATGAATGGAAGTTTGCCCAACTGTTCAAATAAAACTTACCTTGACCTATTGGAAGAAAGAGAAAGAGAAAGAACACAGGCGCGTCAGCGGTGGTCAAGCGAAGTGCCGGACATCAAAAATCTGAAAAAAGGATATTTGTCACAGGTGGTGCCAGAAGTAATTAAACTTGCACTAGACAACAATGCAGTCATAGTTCTTGAAGGTCTTATGCCGGCTTTTATAGAGGGGCGGAGAAAGGTAGAAAAGAATATATATTCGCAATTTCAAAAGGCATTAATTGAAAAACTTAATTTTTATGTTAAAAAACAAGGAAAAGAAACCGATATGAGGAATGCACTTCAACTCACACCAACTGTTCAATCGTTGGAGGGTATAAGAAATGGAGCGGGCATTTTATTTTTCGTGCTTCCAAGTTACACATCAACGACTTGTCCGAATTGTGGCTGGCGGTGGCGGCAGGAGGATAGGTATACCTATCGAAGTGTTGACAGGTCGGTGAAGGAATTTGAAAAAATAAAAATAACCTATGAGAAAAATAAAAAAAGATTTAAATTTGAGTACAGAGAGTCAAGGTATCCTGTGTATTCTAATGTGTCTCGTATTTTTGATAAGCGGAGTGCGGACGACGAGTTGGGTGAGGTAGTGGAAGATTTTACGCCACGCTTGGAAAAGATTTTTCGAGATGCCGATGTTGTTATAGAGAAAGACATCAATGGACAAATTAAAGAATTTAGAGGGAGGCAGTATAAGACATTTTGGTACGACTTGGTCAAGAATTTGCATGGCATTTTTAAGATCAGAAGTCATAGTAAAACAGAAGATTTTATTCTTTGTCCTTCGTGTCACTTTGATAGCAGAGAAAATGACGGACGGATTGAAAATGGTAATAAAGTGCCGAACGGTGATGCAAATGGCGCATACAATATTGCAAAAAGGGGATTGATGTACCTTGATATAATAAAGAAAACGAAAGAGGAGAAAGATGGAAGGGTGAAGCCGAATCTCAGTATAAACCTTAAAAGTTGGGACGAGTATACCAGCGGTAATTCAAGTTAAAAAATGGAGCAATATATACCAATCGGCAGAATAAAGGCATTTGTGTACTCACCGAGGTCTGTTTATTTGCAAAGTATTTATGACGAATTTGATGGTAGGATTTCAGATACGCAGTCAAGAGTTAAGGGTGTTATCAAGCACGAAACCATAGATAAGGGTACATACTCAACATCAAAAAATATTTTAACAGGTGTTTCTGTGTATAGTGACCAATACTCAATAATGGGTAAAATAGATGTGTATGATAGGGCAAAGGGTTATTTGATTGAAAGAAAGACAAAAGTTCGGAAGGAGGTATCAATTTTTGATGGGTATGTGGTGCAACTATATGCACAGTATTTTTGTTTGAAGGAAGCGGGGGAGGAAGTCAAGAAAATTTTTATATATAGTATGGAGGATAATAAAAAATATGAGATACCAATACCAGATAAAAAAGAAGTTGAAAGGTTTGAGCAAGTGTTGGATAGCATGAGAAGTGCATATCAAGAAAACCTAAAGAAAAATAACGCTATATCAGAAGTGTATGCTCCGTTGAGTTGGTGAAAATATGTTAACCATTCCAGATTTAAAAGAAAAACAGATTTTATTTATTAACACTTCAGATAGTGGCGGTGATAAAAAGATAAGATTTGAAAATGACCACATTGTATATGAAGTTGACGGAAAGGTTGAGAACAGGGCTTCTAGCCAAAAGACATTAGCTGTTTTTATAATAGGGAATATAAGTATAACCACTGGCTTTTTACAGAAATCTTTAAGAAATGCAGTTTCAATTTTTTTTATGACAACCAATCTGAGAGTGTATGGTGTATTAGGTGCTTCGGCAGAGGCAAATTACCTTTTAAGAGAAAAGCAATACGACACTGGTCTACCTAAAGAATTGGAAATAGCAAAAGGTATTGTTTTGAATAAGTATAAAAATCAAGCAACCCTCTTAAAAGAGAGAGGGGAAAAGCACCTCTCAGTATTTCGGGATGTTGATGTTTCAATATCTAATGCAAAAGATTTTAATATTTTACTTGGCATTGAAGGAAATTTTTCAAAGAATTTTTTCAAAGCATACTTTGATGGTATTAACTGGTGGAGAAGGGAGCCAAGAACAAAGCAGGATATCCCAAACCTTTTGCTGGATATTGGATACACCTTACTTTTTAATCTCGTTGACACCTTTCTTCGTTTGCATGGATTTGATACCTACAAAGGGGTTTATCATAAATTATTTTTCGCAAGGAAATCACTTGTGTGTGATATGGTTGAGCCAATGCGGTGTATTATTGATAAGCAATTACTAAAGTCATACAATCTGAAGCAGGTTGACAGAAAAGATTTCACCTGTAGCAAGGGTATGTATTCATTAAAGATCAATAAGAATAAGAAATATTTAAAGATATTTACTGCTGCCTTGATGGAGAGGAGGGAAGACATGTATAAATATGTTCAGGGGTACTATAGGCATACAATGGACTCTAAGAAATATAAACAGCCAGAATTTATAATTAATTGATATGCTGTATGTTTGTTATGATTTTTCTGATGACAAGGTGCGGGCGAAATTTGCAAGATTTTTGTCAAAATATGGTCGCAAAGTTCAGTATTCCGTATATGAAATTAAAAATAGTCAAAGGGTCTTGAAAAATATTTTGAATGAGGTAGAATATAAATACAGCCCAAGATTTACAGGTGCTGATAGCATCATCATAATACCAATCTCTAATGCTGATAGATCTAAAGTCATTAGATATGGTTTTGCGCAAAATGACGATGAAGACATCCTGTTCTTTGGCTGACATCTTAGTTTTCATTGGTGGAAATCAAGATGTACGGATTAATGGCAGGGGTAAGGAAACTTGCCCCATATGCCAAAACCTCAGTTTTAATAAAAAATTTTTATAAAAAACCTAATGTTTTCAATGTTGGTAAAAAAATCTGTTTTTATGCCTCATCAAAATACACTGAAAAATGAGGGTTTCCAGAGTTTAATCCGTATATAAGATTTCTACTAATGTAGATCGTAGTTGCTACAAGACCGCAAGAAAGCAGTTTAATCCGTATATAAGATTTCTACTAATGTAGATTTGTTGTCCGCAGTGAAGGCATCCACGTTTAATCCGTATATAAGATTTCTACTAATGTAGATGAGGGATAGAGCATCTAAAGTAATCTCGTTTAATCCGTATATAAGATTTCTACTAATGTAGATAAGTACGGCAACCCTAACCGTTCAATGTTTAATCCGTATATAAGATTTCTACTAATGTAGATAAACCATTCCAGCACAACCAACCAAGGTTTAATCCGTATATAAGATTTCTACTAATGTAGATTCCGTCCGCTGCTTTACCTTCGGTTTGGTTTAATCCGTATATAAGATTTCTACTAATGTAGATTTGCTAACGCAACCGGGGATTATGTTGGTTTAATCCGTATATAAGATTTCTACTAATGTAGATAAGCAGATTTCCGTACTTACACCCGGGTTTAATCCGTATATAAGATTTCTACTAATGTAGATAAGGGGTGTGAGCATAGGTTATTCTTTGTTTAATCCGTATATAAGATTTCTACTAATGTAGATTGCTGTGAGCCGTGATGAGCAAGGAAGGTTTAATCCGTATATAAGATTTCTACTAATG